>JBFGLX010000057.1:0-14270 GCA_041575955.1 Thermoanaerobaculia bacterium | reverse complement strand
CGATGGTGGTGCTGCGGGCGATGCGAACGTCCACGGCCGGGTACTCGACGGTCGAGAAACCGTCCAGGCTGGCCCGCAAGGCCCAGGAACCCGGATCGAGCTTCAGGAATCGAGCCTCGCCTTTGGAGTTCGTCACCTGCAGCTGGTTCGCGCCGAAGCCGGAAAGCTCGACCGCGACGCCGGGTAGTGCGTTGCCGTCCGTGTCCGTCACCTGGACGAACACGTTGCCGGTGTTCTCCTGCGCGAGCGCCAGGCCGGCGCTCAGCGCGAGGATCGCACCGAAGGCAACAAGACTGCGCCAATTGTGGTTGCTCATGTTCAGCTTGTTCCTTCCTTTCGGTTGACACCCGTCCTTGCGAGCGGATGTTGGCCGCGGGGTTGCGGCCGCTTGTTGGGGATCTCGAACATGCGCAACAGGCAGGAGCAATGGCACTGCCACAGTCGGCGCGCAGCCGCGAGCTGCGTCGAAGCGGGACGACCGGCTACGGGCGCGTGACGGAGCGCTCGGTGGCGCGCACCGGCAAGCCGGCGATCCGATCGGTTGGACCGGGAGGATCCAATTTCCCGGTGGCAACGGGGACGAGCCGCGGGAAACCATTCCCGGGCTCGGGCGTATCTACCAACTAGTGAGACCGAGCCAGGCGCCAGGCGTTTTGGCGTTGCAGTCCACTTGCAGGGAGCCAGCCGACGAGACCGGAGCCCGGCCTCGACGGTGCGATTGTTGCTTAAGGATGGAGGTCGCTTGAACGAGGTGCGCAGTCACACCGGCCTGATCTCCGCCTCCTGGGCGCTGCTCGGCTGCCTGCTGGTCGGGCTTCTCGCCGCTTCCTACTGGTTCGAGGTGCAGCCCGTGCCGTGGCTCGCCCTGGCCTCCTGGTTCGCCGTCTGGCTGCTCTGGCTGCCGCTCGGCTGGGCCCTGGCGCGCCTGGTCGAGATCCGCCCCATCGGCCGGCAGAACTGGAGGCTGCGGATAGCCCCCTACGTCCTGGGCGGCCTGCTGCTGACCGCCGCGCTCCTGACCCTGAGGCTGCTGATCGACCGGGGCCTGCACCTGATCGCCGACCAGGACAGCCACGCCTTCACGGTCGGCGCGCTGCTGGTTCAGACCGTCATCTTCGACGCGCTCATCTACGTCGGCATCCTCGCCCTGGCCCACGCCCGCGACTACTACGACCGCTACACGCGGCGCCTGGTCCAGGGGGCGGCGCTCGAGGCCCGGCTGTCGAGGGTGCGCCTCGCCTTCCTGCGCAACCAGATGCAGCCGCACTTCCTGCTCAACACGCTCGGCCTGATCTCGGCGCTCATTCACACCGACCCCGACAAGGCGGACCGGATGATCGCCGACCTCGGCGACCTGCTGCGCCTGACCCTCGAGGACGCCGGCCGGCAGGAGGTGCCCCTGCGCCGGGAGCTCGAATACCTGGAGCACTACCTGGAGATCGCCCGCGCCCGCTTCGGCGCCGAGCTCCAGGTCGAGCGCCGGATCGACGCTGCCACGCAGAGCGCGATCGTGCCGTCGCTGGTCCTCCAGCCGCTGGTCGAGAATGCCCTGCGCTACGGGCTGGCGGAGCGCAACGGCAGGAGTCGGATCGAGATCGCCGCCCGCCGGATCGGCGACCGCCTGCGGCTCGAAGTGAGCGACAACGGACCGGGCCTGGCGCCCGCCCCGGCCAGCTCGGCGCGGGTAGGCATCGGCCTCGGCAACACCCGGCGGCGGCTCGAGCAGCTCTACGGCTCGGCCCAGCGGCTCGAGATCCGCAACCGGCCCGCGGGGGGAGTCGTGGCGGTGCTCGAGCTCCCCTACCATCTGTCCACCCTGAGCGACCACCGAGACCCGGAAAGCAGCTATGACGATTCGCACAGTGATCGTGGACGACGAGCCTCCGGCGCGCGCGAAGATCCGGTCCTTCCTCGAGCGTGAGTCCGACATCGAGGTCGTAGCCGAATGCGACGACGGCACGGCCGCGGTCGAGGCCATCCGTGAGCACGCTCCGGACGTGCTCTTTCTGGACGTCGAGATGCCCGGCCTCGACGGCCTCGAGGTGGTCGAAGCGGTCGGCTCGATGGCGATGCCGCTGACCGTCTTCGTCACCGCTTTCGATCGCTACGCGGTCAAGGCATTCGAAAAGCACGCGGTCGACTACCTGCTCAAGCCGTTCGACCGCGGCCGCTTCCAGAGCATGCTCGCCCAGGTGCGGGAGCGGCTGCAGAGCGCGCCCGACCGGGAGCTCGACCGGCGGCTCGAGACCCTGCTCGCCGGCCTCAGGGGCCAGCCGGCCTACGCCTCCCGCCTGACCGTCAAGTCGCCTCGCGGGCTGACGTTGGTGCGCGCTTCCGAGGTCGATTGGGTGGACGCGGCGGGCAACTACGTGCGCCTCAACTCGAACGGCGCCACCTACTTGATGCGCGAGACCATGAGCTCGCTCGAGCGGCGCCTCGACCCCCGGCAGTTCATGCGCATCCACCGCTCCACCATCGTCAACATCGAGCGGATCCGCGAGATCCGCCCGCTCCAGCACGGCGAGCACCTGGTCGTGCTCGACAGCGGCCAGCGGCTGACCTTGAGCCGCAGCTACCGCAACAAGCTCGACGAGCTGTCGCGGTGACCGGCCCGATCGACCGCCGATTCAAACCGTAGCGAGCGCGACTCGTCCCGGAAGGGGCAACACTCACGCCCGATCGAGCGTCTTACCTAGCGCATGCCGCAGGGGAGCACAACGGGTCACAACGCATCCTTCCCTCCATGCACAAACCTCCTTCGTCGGGCGGCTTCGGCCGCCCGACATCTTCCACCCCTTCGTAGCCGAGGCTCGAGTGGGTCCAGGGCCGCGGGTTGCGGTTGGAGGTGGGCAGGTCCCCCAGACGGGGCCTAAAGCGCAGCGCCCCCACCCAGCCACCCCAAGAGGAGACTTGCCAGGCCTTGTCGCCTGGCAAGGCTCTCTCGCGATTCGGTTTCAGAAGGGGCGCGAGCCAGCCCCGGACGGGGGACCTGCCCACCCCCAACCCCCGGCCCTGGACCTCCGATGCCGTGGGACCCGAGAGGGGCGGGCCTCGCCCCGGCCGGTTAGAATGCCCGCCGTGACTGTCCGAATCGGCAACGTCGCCGTCGACCCGCCGCTGATCCTCGCGCCGATGGCCGGGGTGACCGATCGGGATTTCCGGCTGATCATCCGGCGAATCGGCGGCGTCGGCGTGGTCACCATGGAGTTCATCTCCTCGAAGGCGATCGTCGGCGGCTATCCGAAGACGCTCGAGCTCATGGAGTTCAGCCAGGAGGAGCGGCCGCTCTCGATCCAGATCTACGGCTCGGACGTCGACACCATGGTCGAGGCCGCGCGGGTGGTCGAGCGGCTCGGGCCCGACGTCTGTGACATCAACATGGGCTGTCCGGCCAACAAGGTGCTGAAGGGGTGCGCAGGGGCGGCGCTGATGGGCGACCTGAAGCTGGCCGAGAAGATGATCTCCTCCGTGCGCAAGGCGATCTCGATCCCGCTGACCGTCAAGTTCCGGCTGGGGCTCAACGACAAGGAGCGCAACTACCTCGAGCTCGGACGCATCTGCGAGGACAACGGCGCCGCCGCGGTCGCCATGCACGCCCGCACCGCCAAGCAGATGTTCCGTGGCGAGGCGGAGTGGCCGGAGATCGCGCGCCTCAAGGAGGCGCTGTCGATTCCGGTGTTCGGCAACGGCGACGTGCGCGAGCCGGAGGACGCGCTGCGCATGATGAAGGAGACCGGCTGCGACGGCGTCATGATCGGCCGCGGCGCGACCAAGAACCCGTGGCTCTTCAAGCAGATCGCGGCCCGCATGGAGGGCAGCACGGTCGCCGAGCCGACGGTGCGCGACCGGCGCGACCTGATCTTGAGCCATTTCCGCCGGGTCGCCGAGCGCGAAGCCTCCAGGTTCGCGCTCCACAAGCTGCGCAAGTTCACCGGCTGGTACACCCACGGCCTGCCGCACGGGCGCAAGCTCCGCCAGCGGATCAACGAGCTGCCCGACGTCCAGAGCTTCCTCGCCGCCGTCGAAGAGTTTTTCGACGAGATCCAGGCCGAGGAAGCGGCGGCGTAGGGCGACGCCTGACCTTCTCACCAGCGTTCGATGCAGAACGTCGCAAGTGCTTGGAGATGCAAGGCGTGCGACCGAGGGCGACGCAGGCGCATGGACATGCGTCGAGGAGGCCGACCGGAGCGAAACGCAGCAGATTCAAGCATTTCCGTCGTTCTGGGCGAAGGTTGGTGAGAAGGTCAGGCTAGCCTTGCAGCAGGAGCTCCGCCAGCGCGTTCCCGCCTCCCCGGCCGAGGCTCTCGCCGCCATCGACCGGGCGGCCGAGAGCTGGAACGCGGCCTGGGAGCCGGCCCCCGGGGGCGGGCGGCTCCACTTACCGGTCCTCGCCGGCGTCCGCCGCGGCCGGCTGCTGGCGCATCTCGAGGTCCGGTCGACCCCGGACGGCAGCGAGATCCAGCTCCGGATCGAGCAGTCCGAGTACGAGGTCCACCGGCCGGCGGTGTTCTTCCTGGCGCTCGGAGCTGCCGGCGGCCTGGTCACGATCCTCTGGCCGCTCTTCCCCGACCAGATGATCGACTTCCTGCCGCTGGCGGTCGTGCTGCTGCTCGGCGCCTGGCTGCTGGTGGCTTCGAGATTGCGGACCGCGGGGCCGCAGGACTTTCTCGACACCGTGGCCGAACTGGCGGAAAACGAGGGGGACTGATCCAGAAGCCCCGCCCTGGTCAGCGGCCGATGCCGGCTACCCCGCCCGGGTCGCGGCAACGACGAGGGTCCTGAACTCCTCGAACGACCCGCGCGCGTCCAGCATTTCGCGATACACCAGACTGTCGAACCAGGTCGTCGGCTCGAGGCCGTTCGCCTCGAGCAGAGCGCGGATCGAATCCGAGGTCCGGTATTTCGTCCAGAGCGCCTCGTCCGAGAAGTTCAGGGGGTCGGTGAACACCATCCGTCCGCCGGGCCGCAGGACCCGCGCGCACTCGGCCAACGCCTTCTCCGGGCCGCTCGGCAGCCGGTCGACGACGTTGACGCTCAGCATCAGGTCGACGGCGGCCGCGGCGATCGGCAGCTGCTCGACGTCGGCGCGCAGCAGGGTCAGGTTGTCGACCGAGCGCGCCGGGATCAGCAGCGGCTCCTCGAACCCGCGGTCGCGCAGCTCGACCGGGACGGCCTCCGTCCCCAGGGCGACCTGGCGGGCGAACTCGAGCATGTGCACGGACGCGTCGACGCCGATCACCTGCCCGCCCGGGGCCAGGCGCGCCGCGTCGGCGGCTACCCGGCCGACGCCGCAGCCCGCGTCGACGATGATCGGCGAGCGCGCCTCGACCGCCAGCAGCGCCTCGGCGACCAGCGAGCTCACCGTCCGGTAGAGCGGCTCGTCGTATCCAGGTGGCGGGACTCGCTGCCGTAGGCCCAGAGCGCGGCGTAGCGCTTCGCGTAGCCGGGCTCGTACTTGCCGACGTCGGGCTTGGCGAACGTGAGGAAGCCCTCTTCCACCGTGAAGCGCTCGGCGCCGGCGCCCTTCGCCACCAGGCCGTCGCCGGCGGCGTCCGGCTCGAGCGCCGCGCCGGTGGTCGGGCTCCTGAGAACCGCCAGGACCTCCGGCGCGAGGTCGAGCGGGCTCACCCGTCGAGCTTCCCGATGCCCATGTCGATCGCCCGGATCGGCGCGAGCTCGCCGGCGTCCGGGCCCTCGCGCTCCGCTGCCCGCAGGGCGGCGTTCACCGCCTCGAGCAGGCTGCCGCTCTCGACCAGCTCACGCACCCGCCGGATCGGCTCGTCGAGCATGCGGTCCTCCAGCATGGTCTCGACGCCGGAGCTCCGGAGCTTCTTGTAGGCGGCACCGGTTCCGGTTCCCAGGCTCCCGGCGATCTGATCGGCGCCACCGTCCAACACCTTTTCGAAGCACTCTTTCATCTCGTCGGCCAGCTCGGAGACCCTCTTCATGCGTGTCCGCAGGGCCGCGTTGTAGCCGGCCTCGTCGTTCGCGCTCGCGCAGGCCCGGACCTGACGCTCGAGCTCGCCCAACTCGCGGTTCCAGCGGCTCGCTTCCTTCCGGAACCTGTTGCCGAGCGTCTCACGCCATTCGAGCGCCTGGGCGGCGCACAGCAGCTCGATCGCCAGGGTCGCCTGGCTGTTGCGCAGCACCCTGCCGAGCTTGCGGGCGGCGGCGGTCGCCATCGCCACGTGGTCCTCGGAGTTGGCCGAGGTCGGAATCGAGTCGACCGTCGCCGGGTGGGCCAGGATCTTGTTCTCGGACACCAGGCCGGCGGCGGCGTACTGGGAGACCATGAAGCCCGTGTTGCGGCCGGCCCAGGGGATCAGATTGCCCGGCAGCCCGCGGTTGTGGTGACGGTCCAGCAGCGTCTGGGTCCGCCGCTCCGCGATGTCGGCCAGCTCAGCCACGGCGATGGCCAGGAAATCCGCCGCCTGGCCGACGGGCTGCCCGTGGAAGTTGCCCGCCGAGTAGGACGCCCGGCGCTCCCCGTCGTAGCGACCGGTTCGGTACTCCCAGTTGTGCTTGAAATTCAGGTCCCATGGGTCCGTGGCGTGGTAGTCGTCGCCGCTTTCCGGTGGGAAAAAGAGCGGATTGTCGGTCGCCGCGTTGATCTCGGCGAAGGCCACCATGTGCGCGTAGGCGATCGCGTCCCGGGTCGCCCCGTGCACCGCCGGCGCGCAGCGCAGAGAGTAGGCGTCCTGGACGTCGTCGCTGCGCTCGATGAGCTTGCTCTCGAGCAGCAGCTTGCGGATGTTGCCGGCGCTCTCACGCTGTCCGCGGAGATTGCGCGCCTTGTGGACCCTGTCGTCGAACGCCCGGGCGCAGCCACTGACCGCCTCCAGGCTCATCGCCGCGGCGACGTCGGCCGTGTTGGCCAGCATCTCGGCATCGTGCACACCGAGCGCCAGCATCGCCGCCGAGAAGTTCGTGCCGTTGGTGAGCGCGAGTCCTTCCTTGTACGACACCCGCGGGTGCTCGAGCTTGTAGTCGGGATCGGCCTCGGTGGCGAGATCCTGGTCGAGATTCGTCCTGCCCGCGCCCTTCGGTGAGTCTTCGGCCACCCAGGCGACGCTCTTGATCGTCTCCGGGCGCGGCCGCATGCCGGCCGCCTCCGAGACCATGTAGTAGCGGCCTTCGCCGATCAGCACGACGAACAGATGGGAGAGCGGGCACAGATCGCCGCTCGAGCCCACCGAGCCGTGCAGCGGCACCAACGGCACGATGCCGCGGTTGAGCATGCGCCCGAGCGCGTCGACGAGCTGCGGGCGCACGCCCGAGTGCCCCTTCAGGAAGCAGTTCAAGCGAATCACCAGCGCGGCCCGCACCACTTCGGCCGGGAAGTAGTTCGCGAGGTTGTCCCGGTGCGAGTCGTCGCCGACGCCGGTCGCGTGGCTCTTGAGGATGTTCTCTTGCAGAAGCGCCAGGTCCTCGGGGCGGATCGGGATGCTCTTGAAGTCGCCAAACCCAGTGGAGATGCCGTAGTCGAGGGTCGGCACCTTCTCGTGACCGGTATCGCCACGCTCGAAGGCATGATGGTCGTGTTCGTACTTCTTCCCCACCTTCTGGACGAGGTCGGCACAGCGTTCGACTCTCTGCAGGACCTCCGGGGCGATCTCCACCTGGACCGCGGGATCCCGAGCCACTCGCACCAGGTCCGCCACGGTCAGGCTCTCGCCGTCGAGCCGCAACGTCCGGTCAGTCATGCACGGTCCGCTCCGCGATCTCCGCCAGGAGCTCGCGGACGGTCGCGACCAGCTGGTCGCGGCGGATCTCGCGCTGCGCGGGCCTGTCCTGCAGCCACTCCTGACGATCCTTCACCTTCTTGGCCCGGTCCTTCCCGGCCCGCATGTCCTTCAGGGTCACCGTGCCGGCCGCCTTCTCGTCGCCGCCCAGCAGCAGGCTGATCGGTATGTCGCAGGCGTCGGCGTAGCGAAGCTGCTTGCCCACTCCCTCGAACCCCAGATAGAGCTCCGCCGGGATGCCGCTGCGCCGGAGCTCGAAGACGATCGCCAGGTAGTCGTCGATGAGCTCCTGGTCGAGCACGGTGACCAGGACGTCCGCCGTTGACCGGCGGAGCTCGATCCGCTTCAGCGCCTCCAGCGCGGCGAGCAGGCGGTCGACGCCTATGGAGGCTCCGGTCGCGGGCACCCGCTCGCCCAGGAACCGGGTGACCAGGCCGTCATAGCGGCCGCCACCGAAGACCGAGCCGAACTCCGGGGCGTCGAGCAGTACCGCCTCGAACACTGGGCCGGTGTAGTAGGCCAGCCCACGCGCGATGCTCAGGTCGAGCGCCACCCGGTCGTCGCCGTAGCCGAGCGCGGACAGATGAGTGGAGATCTTCTCCACCACGTCGATCACCTCGGCCGCCGAGGGGAGCTCCGAGAACAGCTCGCGCAGCTGGCCGATCACCTCCTGCCGATCGTCGGAGCGGACCTCGAGGAACCGCTCGATGCGGTCCACCTGATCGGCGGCCAGCCCGAGGCCCGGAATCGGATCACCCGACTCGTCCGTGTAGCCGGTGGTGAGCTCCTTGCGCACCTTCTCCGGCCCGATCTTCTCGAGCTTGTCCAGAACACGGAACACGTCGGGACCCCGATCTGCAGTGACGCCCGCGTACTCCAGCAAGAGGTTCAGCAGCGCGCGGCTCGAGAATCGAACCTGGTAGCGCCCCACGTCGAGCGCCGCGAGCGTGTCGCACATGCCGGCGATGATCTCGGTGTCCGCGACCTCGGACTCGACCCCCACCGAGTCGAGATCGAACTGCGTGAACTCGCGGAACCGGCCCTTGCCGGGTTTGTCGGCCCGCCAGACCGAGGAGACCTGGTAGCGCCGGAAGGGGCTCGGCAGCTCGCGGTACTGGGCCACCACCCGGGCCAGCGGCACCGTCAGGTCGAAGCGCAGCCCCAGGCGCTCGGAAGTGTTGTTGCTGTCGGGGTTCTGGACCGCGAAGATCGACTGCTGCGTCTCCTCGCCGGCCGAGCCGGTCAGGACCTCGAGATACTCGACGGCCGGCGTCTCCAGCGGCACGAACCCATAGAGCTCGTAGACTTCGCGGATGGTCTCGATCGTGCGCTGCCGCGCGATCACCTGCTCCGGCAGCAGGTCTCTCAAGCCTCGGGCCAAGCGCGGCTTGACGATATCCGTCATTGAATGTCTCTCCCTGGTCTCGGGGAAGGAGCCTTGGTACCGGCGACGGGAATCGAACCCGTGACCCCCTGATCCACAGTCAGGTGCTCTGAGCCACTGAGCTACGCCGGCTTCGGCTAAGCGCTCCAGAGTATTGCACCCACATTCGGAGGTCAACAAATCACAGGCGCCGGTGGTGTCCTAGGACACTACCCAGGCGCCGGTAGCGGGTCGCTAGACCGGCCGGAGGAGGCTCAGGCTGAAGAGCTCCTGCGGATCGAGCCATGACCGCGCTCTCGAGAACCCTCCCGACCGGCACATGCCCTCGATCTGCTCGGGGCTGAACTTGTAGGAGTTCTCGGTGTGGATCGTCTCCCCTTCGTCGAAGTCCACGTCGATTCCCAGCTCCCGGACGCGCACCCGCTGCGCGACGCGGCTCTCCAGGTGCATCTCGATGCGGCTCTCGCCGGCGTTGAACAAGGCCAGGTGGCGGAAGCACCCGAGGTCGAAGTCGCCTCCCAGCTCCCGGTTGATGCGCACCAGGAGGTTGAGGTTGAACGCCGCGGTCACTCCCAGCGGGTCGTCGTAGGCCGGCACCAGCACGTCCTCCGACTTGGCGAGATCGACGCCGAGCAGCATCGCGTCCGCGGGCGCCAGGACCCGCCGCACGTGGCGCAAGAGGTCGGCGGCGCCCGCGGGGTCGAGGTTGCCGATGGACGAGCCGAGAAAGATCACCAGCGACCTGGGCGCCCCCTCATCCGCGGCCGCAGTCTCGCCGGCGAGGCGGTCGAGCGCGCCTTCGTAGTCCGATTCGATGGCCCGGATCCGCAGGTTGGGAAAGTCCCTGAGCAACGTCGCCGCGCTCGACTCGAGCGCCGCCGCCGAGACGTCGATCGGAACGTACTCCAGCTCCTGGTGGCGGCGCAGCGCTTCGGTGATCAGAATCCGGGTCTTGACCGAGCTGCCGCTGCCGAGCTCGACGATCCGGTACAGAGGAGATCCGACCGCGGACATGAGCTCGTCCGCATGCGCCTCCAGGATCTGCGTCTCGGCCCGGGTTACGTAGTACTCGGGCAGGTTGCAGATGGCTTCGAACAGCACGGATCCCAAGGCGTCGTAGAAGTACTTCGGCGGCAGCGCCTTCGGCCTGGCGAGGAGCCCTGCGCGGACGTCGGCGGCGAACGGGCTCTCCCGGCGGTCGCTTGCCACCCTCTCGAGCCGCAGGCGATCGTTCTCCCCCTGATCCGCTGCCGCCATACGAATGTCCCGAAACCGCGAGCCATCATACCGGCCCGAGGCTGGTTGATCGGATCTCCCCTCTCACCCTCCCCGCCCGCCCGGTACCCGACTCCCTCTCCCTCCCTCGCGGGGGGAGAGGACGCCCCCACCCGGCGCTCGCACGGCGTCTGGGGGTCGAGCGATGAGAGATACCTGGCGGTGCAGCCGCACCCCGACGCGAGTGAGCCTCTTGCGCACCGGGAGGATGCGCTGCGGAGCGCGACTGCGCGTAGACTCGGGCGCGCGGCCCTTTCCTTCGAGACCGGCAGATGTCCACGCTTCTCGCCAACGGCTACCCCTCCGAGTGGATGGAGGCGCTTTCGTGAGCGCAGGCGAGCCGAGGGCGGCGTTCCGGCCCGCCGCCACGATCGACGAGGTGCTCGACCGACTCGACGAGGTGATCGAGCGCGCGCGGATCGCCGCCAGTCGGCGCGGCTACTTTCCGGCGCTCTACCGCAAGGTCACCGCCAGCGTGCAGGCGGGGATTCGCGACGGCGTTTTCGACGACGGCGAGCGCATGGAGCGGCTCGACGTCGTGTTCGCCAACCGCTACCTCGAGGCGGTCGAAGCCGTCGAGCGGGGAGCCCGGCCGACGCGCTCGTGGCAGGTCGCCTTCGACGCCGACGGGACCTGGCGTCCGATCGTGCTCCAGCACCTGCTCCTGGGGATGAACGCGCACATCAACCTCGACCTCGGAATCGCCGCGGCTCGGACCGCCCCCGGCCCCGCGCTCGAGGGCCTGCACGCCGACTTCAACCGCATCAACCAGGTGCTGGCGCGGCTCGTCGACGGCGTCAGGGCGGAGCTCGCCACCGTCTGGCCGCCCCTGCGCATCCTCGACCGCCTGGCCGGGGAGACCGAGGACGAGGTCATCAACTTCTCGATGACCCGAGCTCGCGATCGCGCCTGGGAGTGCGCTCGGCGGCTGGCCCCGCTCGCCCCCGCCGATCAAGAGCCCCTGATCGACGCCCAGGACCTGAAGGTCTCGCTCCTCGGCCGGCTCATCTGGCGCCCCGGGCCCAAAGCTCGCATGATCACGCTCTACATCCGGCTGCGCGAGCGCGGCAGCGTGCCGGAGATCATCGACCTGCTGGGGTAGCCGACAGCGTTCGATGCAGAAGGGCAGGTCGCCGATGTCAGGCCGGCTTGCGCACGACCCAGGTCGTCATCGCGCGTAGATTCTGGACCACCGTGGTTTTCAAGGGATCGGCGAGCGAGCCGCCGAGCCGCTCGGTCGCTCGCTCGAGCATCGAGCCGCTCACCAGGAACCGCTCGGAGCCGTCGGGGAGCTCGAACCAACGGCCCTCGAGCGGCCGGACCTCGGCAGCAATGCCGATGTCCGAGGCCAGCCGCGTGAAGAGCAGCCCGCCGGCGGCGAGCACGCGCCAGAGTTGGTTCAACATGGCATCGAAGTGGCTCTCGTCGCGCGCGAAGTGAAGCACCGCGTTCGCCACGACGACGTCGGCGCAGCCGTCGGCGAACGACAGCGCCTCGATCGGCTCCACCCGGAAGCGATCGTCGTGGCGCTGCGAGGTCAGCCGCTCGGCCAGCGCGCGAACGCGGGCGACAGAGTCGGGATCGACGTCGGCGCCCAGCACGTGGAAGTCTCCAAGCAGGAAGTACTCGAGGTTGCGGCCCGATCCGCAGCCGGCGTCGAGCACCGTCATCCCCGGCGCGATCCTGCCGCGCATGATCTGGTCGAGAAGGTAGATGTCGATGCTTCCCAGTCGATCCAGCGGGTCGTCCCGCCTCTCACTCATGGCTGCAGGGTGCCGGCGGCGCGGATCGTCATGCTCCGCGAGGTTACCAGCGAGCTCACGGCTCCCTGGCTTTGGGACGCCTCGGCGCTGCCCTTGCGGGACGCAAAGGATTCGAACCGTGGCCCAAGGTGCCGGTGAAAACCCCGGTCCGACGGAGCATTCTCGGGCCGATTGGAATGCCAGCGCGGCATGCCACAACATGCTAGAATCGCCACATGAAGACAAACACGGCAAGAGTGGGGAAATCTGGCAGAATGGTCATCCCGGTGGAACTCCGCCGTGAGCTTGGCATCAAAGCAGGCGACGAAGTGATCCTCCGCCTCGACGAGGAGGGGCTTCATGTGTCGACCCCGGCTCAGGCCCTGGCGCGGGCGCAGGCCTTTGTGCGACGTCTCGGGCTCGAGGAGCGGAACCTGGCGGCGGAGCTGGTTGCGGAGCGGCGCCGAGAAGCAGCCGAGGAGGAGGTGTGAGCAGGGCGGTCTGGGACTCCTCGGCGCTACTCCTGCTGCTCCAGCAGGAGCCTGGTTGGCCGGACCTGGGGCCACGACTCCCGGGAAGTTTGATGAGCTCGGTCAACCTGTCGGAGGTGGCAGCCAAAGTGATGGAGGCGGGTGGTGCCCCCGGTAAGACACGGCAAGTCCTCGGGAGCCTCCCGATCGAGATCGTCGACTTCACTTCCGATCTGGCCTACCGGGCTGCAGAGCTCCGGGGACCGACCAAGGATCTCGGGCTCTCCCTCGGCGACCGCGCTTGTCTCGCTCTCGGTCTCAGCCTGGGCTCGCCCATACTGACCGGCGATCGAGCCTGGCTCGAGCTCGACCTGGGTGTCGCGATCGAACTCGTTCGGCCGGGCGACTGAGAAAGGGAGGTGAGTGCGGTGACCGTGTGCCCCGGACGCAAAAGAATTCGAACCGTGGCCGGGAGTCAGAAAGAGGAATTGCTCCGAGCGGTGTCGGCGCCAGCCGGCACCGCGAGCACCAATTCCCACCGCCTCCACCGGCATGGAGCGAATGCGGAATGTTGGTGGAGGCGGTGGGAATTGAACCCACGTCCGGAAAACGCGTTCCGAGAGCTTCTACGTGCGTATCCTCTGTTCGAAGTTCTCGTCGAATGCGGTGTGGACAGAGGCAACCGATGCACTCGACCAGCCTCGCTGAAGTTTCGGGGATTGGCGCGAGACCAACCGTACCCCTAGATTCGCTTTATCGTCGCCCCGACAAGCGCCGCGAATCGGGCTCCTGCCGGCACGTGGCTGTCAGTTAAGCAGCCAGAGCCAAGTTGTCGTTGGCAAGTGTGGTTTTCCGCGTACGTGCGGAGATCGACACGCAACCCTCGACCCGCCTTGTTCCCCGTCGAATCCAATGCGCCCCCACTGAGAAAGAACCGACTACTAGAACAGTCTACGACAGTTCGGGATTCCCTGCCGCCTGGTAACCATCTCGCCCCTCCGCGGTCTTGAACCGTGGAAGCTCCAATCCGTAGCTACGACGGGGGGACAGATCCATGAGTTGTCCAAGAGCGATGACCGCGGCCGCGATGCTCCTGTTCGCGGCTGGCGGCAGGGCGGAAGGCGAAACGTTCTCCCGACCCGAGGCCATTCGGTGGGGGGCGAGCAGCGCGGAGATCGAGAGGGCGCTCGAGGGGAAGTGCGAGAACGGCCTGACGATCCGCCCGATCGAGCCGCCGTTCCTGCCGGCCGTCGAGACCGCTCAGGTCCAGGCCGACTGCGACGGCTTCCGGTTCATGGGCGCCCCGCGCTGGGCCGAGTTCGTGATCGGCGACGATCGGCTGCAGATGGTCTGGATCATGGTCGAGGCCGAAGACCGAGAGGCGATCGTCGCCGCCATGACCGAGGCTCTGGGCCCACCCGCGGGCGAGAACGCGCAGTACATCGCGTTTCCGCAGGGCCGCACCGCCTGGCGCTTCGAGCCGCCGGAGGTCCTCTTCTACTCCGAAGAGCTCGACGCCTGGATTCTCCCCTACTTCGAGCCGAGCGCCGGAGCCGAGTCGGACTGACGCGATCGGATCGCCCCTGGGTCTTTCGGATCGCCCTCCTCACCCTCTCCCGCCCGCCCGGTAGCCGAATCCCTCTCCCTCCCGCGCGGG
>JBFGLX010000056.1:0-14336 GCA_041575955.1 Thermoanaerobaculia bacterium | reverse complement strand
CCCTGCTCGTTGACCGCCGAGAGAAAGGCGCCGTCCGGCGACATCCGCTGGTACCAGAGGATCGGCCCCGTCATCTCGGTCATCTGCTCGAGCCCGCTGCCGTCGGGGCGGATGCGCCAGAGCTCGTAGCGGCCGCTACGGTCAGAGTAGAAGACGATCCTCTCGCCGCCGCTTGCCCAGGTGGGTCCGCGATCGTTGGCGGGATCGTCGGTCAGCTGCCGCAGCCCGGTGCCGTCGGGGCGGCTCACGAACAGGTCCTCGGGCTGATCGTTGGGCGTCAGCGCCAGCCATTGGCCGTCGGGGGCGATCGCAATGTGGCGTACCCCGACCGTTTGCTCCAGAGGTTTCGGTGCTCCAATCACTTCTCCCGCGGCGCGGTCGAAGCCGACCTTCTCGACCGCCCTCCGAGACTCCATAGCGGTGTAGACGAGGGCATCGCCGGTGCCCGACACGCCGACCAGGGCGCTCCAGCGCGCGGGGGTGGTCAGCGGCTCAGGCTCTCCGCGCGCCCTGCCGCTCTCCTCATCGATCGCCAGACGCCAGAGGTTCATGCTCCCACCGCGATCGCTGGCGAAGTAGAGCCAGGCGCCATCCGGCGCCCAGACCGGGTTCCAGTCGACGTGCGGATCGTCGGTCAGTTGCACCGGATCGCTGCCATCAGCGGCAATCGTCCAGATATCGCGCTGGCCGCTGTCCGGAGGTAGCCCCCAAAAGGCGATCCTATGGCCGTGCGGGGACCAGCTCGGCTGCGCCGCATCGCCCGCGAAAAGCTGCACCGGCTCGCCGCCGGCCGCCACGACCCGCCAGAGCTGGCTCACGCCGCTGCGGCCCTGCGGATACCAGCCGATCCTCTCGGTGCCGAACACCAGCGCCAGGCCGTCGGGAGACCACGATGGGTTGAAGCCGAACTCGGTCAGGCGGCGCACCGACTCGCCGGTCGCTCTCATGACGAAGATTCCCCCGCCCTGTCGTTCGGAAACGAACGCGATCTGCTCGCCATCGGGGGAGAAGGCCGGAGCGAAGTCGTTCTCGGGAGAGTCCGCGGTGAGATTGATGGGATTGCGGCTGCCCACCCGCAGCAGCAGAATGTCCCAGTCACCGGAGCTGTTGCTGGCAAAGGCCACGAACTTGCCGTCGGGCGAGAGGCTCGGCTGAATCTCGGTCCCCGCCTCGCGCGTGAGCTGCGTGAAGGAGGCGCGGACCGGAGCCGCTCTGCGATCGGTTTCCGGTTGCGGCCGCCGTGCCAGCAGATAACCGGCCACGGCCACCAGGGCGACGATGCCCGCGGCGGCCAGCCACCGACCCGTGTTCGCCTTGGGCCTCGGCGCTGCGGCGGTCGCTTCGACCGCCGGCGCCGCTGCTGCCGAGAGACCCGCGGCGCTGTCGCGGCGGAGACGCTTGAGATCGGCTTGCAGGTCCATTGCGGTCTGGCAGCGGATCTCACGGTCCTTCTCCAGCAGCTTACCGATGAGCCGCTCGAGGCCGGGCGAGAGTTCGGGATTGAGACGGCTGGGAGCCAAAGGCGCCTTGCTCAGGATCGCGTTGAAGATCACCCCGGTGGTGGCACCACGAAAGGTCTGGGTGCCGGTCGCCATCTCGTAGAGGACCGCCCCGAAGGAGTAGAGATCGGTGCGCGCATCCAGCTCCTCGCCCCGCACCTGCTCGGGGGACATGTAAGCGATCGTCCCCATCGTCGTTCCGGGCGCGGTCAGAGGCGACTCACCGACCTCCGCGGTGGGCATCTCCGACTGCGATCCCGAGCGCTCCCCCACCTTGGCCAGCCCGAAGTCCAGGATCTTGGCGCCGGCCCGGGAGGTGACGAAGATGTTGGCGGGCTTGATGTCGCGGTGGACGATCCCGGCTCCGTGCGCTGCGTCGAGAGCGTCGGCGACGTGCCCGGCAAGCTCGAGCAGCGTTGGTTCTGGCAGTGGTCCGCCGGCGACGAGTTCGCGCAGGGTCTGGCCCTCGAGCAGCTCCATGACGAGATACGCCCGACCATCGTGCTCGCCGAAGTCGTGGACCGTGCAGATGTGCGGATGGTTGAGCGCCGAGGCCGCCCGTGCCTCGCGCAGGAAGCGCTCCAGCGCCTGGCGATCGTGGCTCAGCGTCTCGGGCAGCAGTTTGAGAGCGACCTGCCTGCCGAGGAGAGTGTCCTCGGCCCGGTAGACGACGCCCATGCCGCCACCGCCGAGCTGTGCGACGACCTTGTAATGGGAGAGGGTCTCGCCGATCATGGAGGGTCTGTTCCGCGCAGCGGAAGCGACTCCGACCGCGCGTAGCATACCGGTTCGGCAGCCGCTTTGAGCGCCCCTTGCGGCGCGGCGCAAGCGGCTGGGATTCCTACCCCCAAGCGCCTCTCGCGGGCGACCGGAGGGGACCCGCGGCCAGGGCGCAGCCGCAGCGAGGCGTCCGTCTACCGCCGCGGCGCACGACAACGGGCGCCGTCCCCCGGTGGATACCCCGCGCCCCACCCGGGGACCGGCCTGCTACGCGCCCCCCAGCTCGTCCGCCTGCGGATAGATCGGGCGGATGTCGACCGGCACGTCGTCGAGCTTGTCGATCGCCGCGAGCAGCTCGGGCGAGGCCACGCCGTAGGTGTCGAGGAACTCCTTCGTGCCGTCGTAGTCGCCGGTCGCCTGGAGCATCAGCATGACGTTCAGGAGGTCGCGGATCGCGTCGGGGAACTTGTCCGACACCGTTCGGAAGAGCCCGTCCTCGCCGACCTCGAGAGCGCCCTTTTCGAGCAGGTAGTTGAACTGCGACACCGTCCCCCGGCCGTGAGCCGCGTGAACTCCGAAGCGCGCCGAGCGGAAGAGGCCGGCGAGATAGCTCGGCTCCAGGGTCTCCAGGACCAGGGGCTCGATCATCCCTTTCTTGGACAGCGCCAGCGTGTTGTAGATCCCCATGACGTCGGCCTTCGCCTCCTCGAGGGTCGAGTAGAGGTCGCGCAGCTCCAGCCGCACCTCGGTCTCGCGCCCGTCCACGGTGATCAGCCCGGGACCGAGGCCGTGGGAGAGCTCGTGATGGAGCACCTGGCTGAAGAAGGCCTCGAACGAGATTCGCTCGACGTCCGCGGCCGTCATCACCCGCTCGGCGATCGGCACCAGCACCTTGTCGTACTTGGCCCGCAGCACGTTGCGCAGCAGGACCTTCTTCGAGCCCTTGGCTTCGCGCACCCGCTCGTCGTTCGGCAGGTTGAAGGCCAGCGTCTGCACGCCGGCCTTGGTGTCGCCGGCGGCGAACAGGAGATCGACGACCCGGATCGGGCTCTCCGTGCCGCGGTCGAAGTTCTTGTGCGCGTCGGGGATCGGCAGGCCGCGCTCGAGGGCGGGGAGCTCGGCCTTGAACCCGTCGAGGGCTGCCGACTCGGCGGGCAGGGTGACGGTGACAAACGACTCGAAGGCGCTCTTCCAGCCGAACAGCCCGTCTTCGTAGGTCTCGTAGGGACCGATGGTCACCTCGACCGGCGAGGCGAGGTCCATCCAGTCGAGGTCGCTCTGGTAGTAGTCGTCGCTCGAGAAGGCGGCGGCGCGCGACTCGAGGAAGCGCGCCAGCGACGGGTGGCTGGTGGCGGCGGCCGCTTGCCGCAGGCTGGCCGCCGACGGCTCGAGCCACTCCCGGAACGCCTCCGAGTAGGGGACGGCGGCGAAGCCGTCGCCCTCCCGCACGACCAGCGTGGTCAGCGACGAGATCGCGGCGCGCCGGTCTGGTTGCCCCTCGAGCCAGCGCTCGAGCTCCTCGCGGGTCACGTCCGTCGGGTAGTAGCCGGCCCCCTGCGGGTGCTTCAGGTCGCCGATGAACGGCTCCATCTCGTCGAGCCGATCCCACGGCCCGAAGTTGATCGCGAAGTAGGCGCGGGCGGCTTCGGCATCGGGCGCTCCGGAGGCGTCGAGGTCGGACTGCAGCTTCGGATTGTCGACCCAGACCTGGCGCAGGAAGATCTCGTCCATGTAGCGCGACGCTGCCACCAGGTGGCCCAGCACCTCGCGATCCTCGTCGCTGAGCGGCGAGAGGTCGGCGACCAGCTCGGTCGGCGCGTAGCGCTCCAGGCGCTCGACGACGTCGTCAGCGATGCCCAAGTCGGTCTCCTCTTCAACGGCCTGCCGCTCCGCCCCCGGCTGCACGCAGCCGAGCAGCAGGGTCAGAATGAGTGCGATCGATCTCACGTTCACCTCCTGTCGGAAGCGTATGCTCGCACAGCCCGCCGGCGGCCGCGCCACCCCCCCGGGCCGGGTATACCTGCCGCGCAACCAGTCGAGCTCGAACAGCGGGTAGCTCCCCGTGCCATCGGCGGGGCCAGGTCCGGGGGTTGGGGGTTGGCAGGTCCCCCAGACGGGGCCTAAAGCGCAGCGCCCCCGTCCAGCCACTCCCAGAGGAGACTTGCCAGGCCTTGTCGCCTGGCAAGGCTCTCTCGCGATCCGGTTTCAGATGGGGCGCGAGCCAGCCCCGGACGGGGGACCTGCCAACCCCCAAGCCCCGGACCTGGCCCCGCTCCCGCCCCGGGGACCCGGCGGGCCGAACTGACCCAATACCCGACCACGCGGTTCCCGGGTGGTCCTGTAGACTTTCGCCATGGCGAATTGGCTGCTCAAGACCGAGCCCAACGACTACAGCTACGACGATCTCGAGCGCGACGGCGGCACCGTCTGGGACGGGGTCAAGAACAACCTCGCGCTCAAGTACATTCGCCAGGTCCGCGAGGGCGACAGCGCGTTCGTCTACCACACCGGCAAGGAGAAGGCGGTCGTCGGAGTCGCCCGGATCGCCTCCGACCCCTATCCAGATCCGAAGCACGACGACCCCAAGCTGGCGGTCTTCGACCTCGAGCCGGAGCGCCGCCTGGCGCGCGCCGTGACGCTCAAGGAGATCAAGGCCGATCCGGCGTTCGAGGACTTCGCCCTGGTCCGATTGTCGCGGCTGTCGGTGATGGCGGTGCCGGCGCCGATCTGGAAGCGCATCCTGCGCCTGGCCGGGTAGGCGCCACCGGCTCTACTCTCCTTCGCTGTCCAGCGCCAGGGCCGTCCGCGCCGCCAGCTCGAGCACCGCCTCGCCCTCCCGCAACGACGTTCGGCTGACGTCGCGGACGAAGCTGATCCGGAAGTCGGTCTCGTCCCCCTGCGCCATCAGCGCCAGCCTGAGCGGCCGCTCCAGGTCGTCGAGCCGGTAGGTCCAGATCTCGAGCGGCAGGTAGCGGACCCGCACGTTGTCGTTCGCGCCGGAGGCGGGATCCCACTCGAGCGCTTCCTGGCTCGTCACTCTCAGGCGGCTCGGCGAGCCGAGCAGGATCAGGGCCCGGCCGCGATCGGTCAAGCTGCCGCGCACCCCGTTCTCGGGGTAGAGCAGGTCGGCCGCCTCGACCCGCTTGAAGAACCTCTCACGGAAGGGGTTCTGAGCGGTCGCCGGATCCGGATCGCGACGGGCCCAGAACCTCTCGACGAAGCCGACGGCGCCACCGGCGCTCGAAACCTCGCGCAGCCGCTGCAGCTCGGCGGGCAGCAGCAGCCAGCGCACCGGGCCGTTGGCCCACTCGAGCAGCCGGTCGCGGTCAGTGGCCGGGCTGGCTTGTGGCCCGGCGGTCGCCGACGGTATCGGTCCGGCGAGCAGGGCCGATCCGAGGAGCCACGGCACGAGCCGGGATCGAAACCTGAGATACCCCATGCCTCTGCCGCGGCCCCGGCGGCGTGCGCGCAAGCCGGTGGCTACCGGACGGCGCCAGTACGGAAGCTACAGTCCACTAGTTGTCCTGCTGCTGCTGCTCCAGCTTGCGCAGCCGGTCGAGAAGCTCCGCCCGCCGACGTTCGACCTCCTTCTCGTAGTCGACCAGATTGCCGCTCTCCACGACGTAGACCCGGGGAAACTTCTGGGCGTCGCCCTTTTCGTCGAACTGGATGGTGCCGGTCACCCCGGGGTAGGCGCGGATGGCGCGCACGCCCTTCCAGAAATCGCCGGCGAAAGGACCGCTCTCCTGGAGACCCGCGGCCAGCACCATCAAAGAGTCGTAGCCATGGGCGGCGTACAGGTCGGGCGACAGCCCGTGCTTTTCGCGGTAGGCCTCGACGAACTTGGCGATCTGCGGATCCTCGCTGTCGAGCTCGAACACCGCCCGGGTCAGAAAGACCTTCTCGGCGTCCGCGCCGACCTGCTCGATGATCTCCGGCAGGGCGAACGCGGCGGTGGTCAGGATGTAGCCCTCGAAACCCCGCTCCCGCAGCTCCTGGATCAGCTTGGCGGTGTCCTCGGCGTAGGCCGCGACGTAGACCGCCTGGGGGACGAGCGTCATCACGCGGTCGATGAACCCCGAAAAGTCGGCCGCGCCCTGCGGGTACTCGATGACCTCGGTGACCGTGCCGCCGTTGCGCTCGAACTCGGTCTTGAAGACCTCCTGGATACCGCGCGCGAACGGGTCTTCCTTGGTGATGATGACGACGTTCTCGATCTGCAGCTTGCGGGCGGCGAAGTTGCCCATCGTCGTCCCCTCGCGGGAGTCCGAAGGGAAGACGCGATAGAAGTTCTTGGAGATGCCGGTGAGCTCGGGGCTCGAGGCCGAGGGCGAGATCAGCACCCTTTCGGAGCGGTCGGCTTCGGCCACCATGGCCAGCGCCTCGGCCGTGGTTACGCCACCCACGACCGCGAACACGCCCTCGTCGTACAGCTGGTCGAGCAGCTCCCGGGCTTTCTCCGGATCGCCCCCCGAGTCGTGAATGTCGACCTCGATCTCGTAGGGGTAGCCCTCGCGCGATTCGATCTCGTCGATCGCGCACTCGATGCCCTTCTTGATCGACTGCCCGTAGATCTCGTAGGGCCCGGTGAGCGGCAGCACGGCGCCGAACTTGATGACCTCGTCTTGGGCGCACCCGCCGAGCCAGAGGAGCGGCACAACAGCCAACCAGAGATAGCGTCGCATGGCGTCCGACAGCCTCCCTTTCTGCCGAGTTGAACAGAACACGAACGGCAAGACTACCACTTTTGACGCGCCGCTCCCCACCCCCTTGCTAGAATGCCGTCGTGGCGGAGTCGAAGAAGCTGACCCTCCGGTGTCCGGAGTGCGAAGCTCACCTGGTGATCGAGGCGTCGAGCGGCGAAGTTCTGTTTCACAAGAAGGCCAAGGCCGCGGCCGCCGGAGGTAAGGACTTCGATCTGCTGCTCGAGGAGCTGAAGGAAGAGAAGTCGCACGCGGAAGAGATTTTCGAGCGCGAGGTCGAGGCGCTCAAGGATCGGGATCGCCTGCTCGAGGAGCGCTTCGACGAGGCGGTGCGCCAGGCCGAAGAGGATCCCGACGATTCCCCCCCACCCCGGCCGTTCGACCTCGACTGAACGCGGGTCTCCCCGCAAGCTCTCACCCCCGATAAGCGACCGAAGGAGAAACTCACGGTGTCGAACGACTTGCGTCTGAAACTGCTCGGCGCGGCCCTTGCGGCCGGCCTCGCCGTCCCGGCGACGGCGGCCCAGATCTTTCCCTACCAGGTGTTCGAAAAGGAGCTGGCCAACGGCTTCCGCGTCGTCACCGTGCCCTACGACAGCCCGGGAACGCTCTCCTACAGCATCATCGTGCGTACCGGCTCGCGCGAGGAGGTCGAGCCCGGGCACAGCGGCTTCGCCCACTTCTTCGAGCACATGATGTTCCGCGGCACCGAGAAGTACTCGCAAGACGACTACAACGACATCGTCAAGCGGATGGGCGCGGACACCAACGGCTACACCAGCAACGACCGGACCGTCTACTACATCGTCGGACCGTCGGCCGAGCTCGAGACGATGATGGAGATCGAGTCCGACCGCTTCCTCAACCTGACCTACGACGAAGAGGCGTTCCGGCGCGAGGCGCTGGCCGTTCTGGGGGAGTACAACAAAAACGTCTCGAACCCGTTCCTGCCGCTGTTCGAGCGCCTGCGGGAGCTTGCCTTCACCCGCCACACCTACGGTCACACCACCATGGGCTACCTCGACGACATCAAGGCGATGCCCGGCTACTACGACTACAGCCTGCGCTTCTTCGACCGCTTCTACCGGCCGGAGAACACCACCCTGCTGGTCGTCGGCGACGCCGAGCCCCAGAAGGTCGACGTGCTCGCCGAGCGCTACTTCGGCGCTTGGCAGCCCGGCTACCGGCCCGCCGAGATCCCCGCCGAGCCGGCCCAGACCGAAGCCAAGAGCGCCCACATCGACTGGGGCGGCCCGATCGCGCCGCATCTGCTGATCGGCTACCGGGCGCCGGCGTTCAGCGACACCACGGTCGACACCGCGGCCCTCGACATCATCTCGCAGCTGTTGTTCAGCGACTCGGCGCCGCTCTACAAGAAGCTGGTGGTCGACGAGCAGTGGCTGGACCAGCTCGGCGGCTCCTATTCCGACCATCGCGACCCCTACCTGTTCGTGATCTTCGCGCGCCTCAAGTCGAAGGACCTGCTGCCCGAGGTCGAGGCCGCGATGCAGGAGGCGATCGCCGACCTCCAGCGGAACCCGGTCGACGGCGAGCGTCTCGAGCGCATCAAGTCACACCTGCGCTACGACTTCGCGCTCGGGCTCGACAGCCCGCAGAGCATCGCCCGGACGCTGATCAACTCGCTGGTGCTCACCGGCGATCCCGGCTCGGTCAATCGCGTCTACGAGCAGTACCAGAAGATCACGCCCGCGGACGTCCAGCGCGCCGCCCGCGAGCTGTTCCGGGACAGCGGCCGGACCTCGGTTACCCTCTGGCATCCGGGAGAGAAGGCGGCGCCCGCCCCGCCCATCGACACCGTCGTTTTGCCCAGCCCCGAGTCGCCGCTGGTCTCCCTGCGGCTGCTCTTCAAGGCCGGGTCGACGCACGACCCGGCCGGCAAGGAGGGGCTCGCGGCGCTCACCGGTCTGATGGTCGCCGAGGCCGGCACCCAGCGCCGCGACTATTCGGAGCTCGTCGACCTCCTCTATCCGCTGGCCGCGACCATCGACGTCGCCACCGACCGCGAGGTGACGGTGATCACCGGCGAGATCCACCGCGAGAAGCTGGACGAGTACGCGACCCTGCTTCGGGAGGTCGTCCTCGAGCCGGCCTTCGACGCGCGCGACTTCACCCGCAACAAGGAGCAGCTCGAGGCCTACCTGACCACCACGCTCCGCGCCTCCAGCGACGAGCTGCTCGGCCTCGAGATGCTGCAGCAGGTGCTGTACGACGGCCACCCCTACGGCCACGCTCCCGAGGGCACTCTCGCCGGCCTCGCGGCGATCACCCTGGACGACGTCAAGAGCTTCTACCGCCGGCACTACACGCGGGCCAACTTGATGCTGGGCGTCGCCGGCGGCTACCCGGAGGGCTTCCTCGACTCGTTCCTCGCCGGCCTCGAGGCGCTGCCGGCGGGGGAAGCCTCGACCGCCGAGCTGCCGGCGCCACCGGCGGTGGACGGACGCGACTTCACCCTGGTCGAGAAGTCGACCGGCTCGGTCGGCATCCACTTCGGCTATCCGATCCCGGTCACCCGCGCCCACCCCGACTACTACGCGCTATTGGTCGCCAACAGCTTCCTCGGCGAGCACCGCACGTTTCACGGGCGCCTGATGCAGCAGCTGCGCGGCAAGCGCGGGCTCAACTACGGCGACTACTCCTACATCGAGTACTACTACTCGCCGCCGACGACCAACAACCCGACGCCGAACGTCCCCCGCCGCCAGCAGTACTTTTCGGTCTGGGTGCGGCCGGTGGTTCCGAACACCGCGCACTTCGCCCTGCGCAACGCCATCTACGAGGTCGAGCGGCTCGCCGAGCGCGGCATGACCCGGGAGGAGTTCGAGCTCACCCGGGACTACCTGCTCAACTACTCCAAGCTCTGGGCGCAGACGCTGCCCGATCGGCTCGGCTTCCTGATGGACAGCCGGTTCTACGGCACCGGCTACTACATCGACGAGATCGACGAGCGGCTGCGCAGCCTGACGCTCGAAGAGGTCAACGCGGCGATCCGCAGGTATCTCCAGGCCGACGACTTCCAGGCGGTGCTGGTGACCGACGGCGCGGCGGCCCTGAAACAGGCGCTGGCGGCCGATCAGCCGAGCCCGATGGTCTACAACGCTCCGCCCGACGCCGAGGTCGCCGAGGAGGACAAGCGGATCGAGGGCCTGCCAGTCGCTCCCGACGTCATCCGGATCGTCCCGGTAGACACTCTGTTCGAGGCCGACTAGGATGCCCTCTCGTATGTTCACCGGCGCCGTTCACCAGGGTCCCCCCCAGACAGACGCTTCGTTCGCCGACCTCGGCCTGAGCGCGCCGATCGTCGGCTCGCTGACCGAGATCGGCTTCGAGCACCCGACGCCGATCCAGGCCGAGGTCATCCCCCGGGCGCTCGATCGCGCGGACGTGGTCGGCCTGGCCCAGACCGGCTCCGGCAAGACCGCCGCCTTCGCCCTGCCGATCATGCAGAGGCTGCTCGAGGGCAAGGGCACGCGCGCGCTGATTCTCTGTCCGACGCGCGAGATCGCCCTGCAGACGCGCTCGTTCATCGACACCGTCGGCAAGGAGCACAAGCTGCGCACGGCCTGCCTGATCGGCGGCGTCAAGATGGGGCCGCAGATCAGCGATCTGCGCAAGATCCCCGACGTCGTGGTGGCGACGCCGGGGCGGCTCTGGGATCACTACGAGCGCAAGAACGTCCGTCTCGACAGGATCGAGTACCTGGTCATGGACGAAGCCGACCACATGCTCGACCTCGGCTTCCTGCCGCAGATCCAGCGCATCCTGTCGGTCCTGCCGGAGCAGCGCCAGACCTTCATGTTCTCGGCGACCATGCCGAGCTCGATCGGCAACCTCGCCCGCCGTTTCATGAACCAGCCGGGTCTGGTCGACCTGCGTCCCAAGACCATGACGGCGAGCGGCATCGAGCATCGCCTCTACCTGGTGTCGCCGGAGGACACCAAGGCCTGCCTGTTGAAGCTGGTCGCCGAGGAAGAGGGCTCGATGCTGGTCTTCCTGAGGCGCAAGGTGGACGCCGACTGGGCCTGTCGCCAGCTCGAGCTCGAGGGTCACGAGGTGGCGCGCATCCACTCGGGGCGCACCCAGCAGCAGCGCGTCGCCGCCCTCGGCGGCCTGCGCGAGGGCAAGCACCGCGTCCTCATCGCGACCAACGTGGCGGCGCGCGGCATCGACATCCCGATCATCGAGCACATCGTCAACTTCGGCATGCCGGACGCGGTCGAGGACTACGTCCACCGCGCCGGCCGCACCGCGCGCGGGGCGATGGAGGGGACGGTCTCGACCGTCGCCACCTGGAAGGACAAAGAGACCATCCGGATGGTCGAGAAGGCGATCGGCCAGAAGCTGCCGCGCTGCTCGGTGGAGGGCATCGAGCCGTGGCCGGAGCGCAAGAAGACGATCCGCGGGCGCCAGAAGCTCAAGCGCCGGTTCTGACCGGATCGCCCCCCTCTCCCTCGATCCCTCTCCGCCCCCTCGCGGGGGAAAGGTACGCCCCCGCCCGGCACCCGCTCGGTCGAGAGCTCGACTCCTGCGTTGAGAAGTGAGGGTATGTAGATGCCTGGTCAGGCCCGCCGGCGAGGGCGTCGGTGGCGCGGCTCCCGCGCCGGCGGCAGCGCCGCCTCGTGCGCCAGGTAGATCACCTCCCAGCCGGCGCCGACCTGGAGCTTCCCGGGAGGGTTGATCCGATTGCGGTCGCGATCGTCGCGCAGGCCGATCGCCAGCACGTTGTTCTCGGACTTGAGCCGGCGCGCCAGCTCGTCGAAGCTGACTCCGGACCAATCCCCCTCCGGCAGGGCGCCCACGAACAGGCTGTTCGGGCCGCTCGTGGCCAGGGCGTTCATCACCGCCGCCGTGCCCGGCATGGTGACGGCGTGCGCCAGGAGCGAGAAGCCGAGCCGGCGAGTCTCGATGACCTCATCGGCGCCCGCGGTGTAGGCGTGCTCGACGTTCTCGGAGTCGAGGATCTCGGCCACCAGGTAGAGCGGTCGGTAGCGCGTCTCGGTGATCGCCCGATGCTTCATGTACGAGCGGATGGTGAAGGTCGTGAGCAGGGTCTTGGCGTCGGCGTTCTGCGGCAGCGTGTGGCGCGAGCCGGCCACGATCACGGCAGCGGCGTGCGACAGGCGCGCCTTGCCGAGCTCGCTCTCCTTGGTCGGATCGCCGCTCACCCAGACGAACTCGGGCGGCAGGTCGGCCGGGCGCTCGCCCTCGGCGAAGACCACCAGGGGCTTCGCTTCCGGGTCGATCTCGTTGAGGATCGCCTGCAGCAGCAGCTCAGCTCCCGCTTCGTAGCCACACAACACGACGTGGTCGATATAGCCGCTCATTCGAAACTGCTCCTCTCGAATCGACAGGACGCTCTTGACCAGGGTGTTGCCGACGACTCCCGCGAACAGCGCCAGCGTGAACATCCCGGCGATCATCATGAAGCCGCCGATCACCCGGCCGAGCCCGCTCAGCGGGGTGAGATCGCCATAGCCGACGGTGGTCAGGGTCACCAGGCCCCACCAGAGCCCGTCCCAGGTCGAGCCGAAAGCCGGATTGGTACGCCCCTCGACCAGGAAGATGCTGATGCCGCCGAGCAGCACCGCCGAGATCAGAAACGAGAACGCGAGACCGAACAGCAGCGTGTTCTCCCGGAACGAGCGCGCCAGCCACTTGAACGGATTGCTGTAGCGGAAGACCTTGACGGTGCGCAGCAGGCGCAGCAGGCGGAGCGCCCGCAGGCCCCTGAGCGCCGGCACCAGGGCGGCGACCGTGAGGATGTCGACCAGGGTGAGCGGCCGGATGCAGTAGAGCAGCCGATCGACCACGTGGTGGCGCAGCTTCGAGGTCGCCGTGTAGCTGAAGAAATCCAGGCTCGGCGGGCGGTAGGAGAGGATCCGCAGCGAGATCTCGACGGCGAAGATCCAGAGGATGACCCGATCGACCGCGTTCAGGAGCGCCTTGCCGCGATAGGCGGCGCCGAGGGCGAAATCGACCAGGAAGAAGGCGACCGAGACCGCGATCAGCACCCACACCAGGCCTTGAACGTAGGCGTAGAGCCGGGTTCGAGGCTCGTGAAAGGCCGCGTGCACCCAGGCCTTGACTCGACTCGGCAGGCTAACGGCTCCCATCGAAGCGCCGGCGCAGATCGAGGAGCTTCTCCTCCATCTCCAGGCGCAGGTCGGGATCGCTGGTCACCGAGATCGCCTCGTCGAAGAGCAGCAGCCCGGTCTCGAAGTCGCCCGCCAGGAGCGCCTCGTTCGCCGACCTCACCAGCCCCCAGCGCTCGATCTCTTCGCGGGCGGCGGCGAGCTCCTGCGGCTCGGCGACCCGGCTCAGCTCGCCGTCAACGAGCGCCCGCGCCTCACCCTCGCGGCCGGCGCGCACGTAGAGCTGCACCAGGTGCAGCAGAACGTCGCCGCGCCCGGGAAAGAGCTCGCGCGCCCGGAGCATGTGGTCGATACCCTCTGCCGGGTCGCCCCCGGCGAGCAGATGCGCCACGCCCCGCATCCGCCACGCCTCGCCGTAGGAAGGGTCGATCGCGGTGGCACCGGCGAGCGCCCGGCGAGCCCGCTCGGCGAGCCGCGCCCGGTCCGTGCCGTCGCCCACCAGGCCGCCCCCTTGCGAGAGGGTCATCAGATGGCGGCCGTAGAGCAGATAGCTGGACGCCAGCCGCGGTCCGAGCGCGATCGCCCGCGTCCAGAGCTCGTCGGCCTCGGTCAGCCGCTGCTGGCGGTCGCGGACGTAGGCGAGACCGGCCCAGGCGTCGCCCGCCTCCGGGGCGTATTCGAGCGCTCGGTGGAGATGGCGCGCCGCCTCCTCCTCGCGGCCCATGTGCGCCAGCAGGTCGCCGAGGCCGGCCAGCACCGCGGCCGGCTCGGCCGGCGCGATCTCGACGTCCGCGCCGGCGAGCCGCTCGAGCGGCAGCGCGGCGACCGGCAGCGATCCCTTCCGAACATACTCCCGAATCGCCTTTTCGAGCTCGCCGGGGCGCTGGCCGAAGGCGTCGATGAAGGCGCCACGCGCGCCCTCCCCCCGGGCGAGCGACGAGAAGTAGGCGGCCAGCTCGGCGCTCCGATCGGCGCCGTCCGACAGCAGGTAGTGGACCAGGATCCAGGAGACGGCGTAGAAGCGGCCGGCGCCGTTGGCGTCGTGCTCGCCGGCGCCCTGGCGCGTGACTTCGAGGACACCGGCGACGTCGAGCTCGTGGTTGCTGGCCAGCCAGCGCATGTGGCGCGCTACCGGCTGCCCGAGATAGACCGTCTCGCCTTCGGTCAAGAACGTGCTGTAGTACTCGGCCAGGCCTTCGTTGAACCAGGTCGGCACGCTCGGGAAGTTGCTGTCGACGAGGAAGTGGACGTACTCGTGGAAGATGACCGAGAAAGCCCCGAGGTAGCTCGGGTCGGCGTTG
>JBFGLX010000055.1:0-14431 GCA_041575955.1 Thermoanaerobaculia bacterium | reverse complement strand
GTGCTCTCGTCGTTCTCGCCGTCGGCGGCGACGAGCAGCGCCCGGCGGTCGATCAGCCGCTCGTAGGTCGGCAGCGTGCGAATCGGGTAGCGCTCGAAGAACGCCGGATCGACGATCTCTGTCAGCACCCGGCCGTGCAGGTCGTCGGGCACCGGCAGCCCCATGAGCGCCAGCAGGGTGGGGGCCAGGTCGAACAGCGTCGCCTCGGTCGCCACGCCGGCCACGATCGGTCCGCCGGCGGCGATGAAGACCCCCGCCGGGTGGTGAATGCCGCTCTGGCCGACGGTGACCGTCTCGAGCGTCTCGCCCGAGCCGGCGAACTCCTCGGTGAAGGCGTCGTGCAGGCGTCTCTTCTCGCCCGGCGCCGGCAGCTTGCCCGACGCCTTGAAGCCGTGGTCCGAGATCACGATCGTGACCGTCGAGTCGTCGGCGCCGGCGAGCAGCCGCGCCAGGTAGTCGTCGTTGTGCCGATAGACGTTGCTGACCACCGGGCCGAGCCGGTCGAGCTTCTCCGGGTCGACCCCCTCGAAGCTCTCGGGGTCGTGGTAGTGCCAGTAGGTGTGCGAGATCGCGTCGTTGGCGATCAGGAAGACGGCGGTCAGGTCGGGGCGCGGCCCCCGGGCGAGCATGTGGTCGGTGATCCGCTCGTAGGTGAGTTGGTTCGACAGCGCGAACTTGAGCACGCTCAGGCCGTGGGCGCGCACCGGCCGCGCCACCGCCCGCAGCTCGGCCTCGTCGGCGGGGTCGAGATCGATCACCTTGCGGACCTCGTCCATCGGTGGCGCGCCCGGATCCACCACCAGCGGCAAGAGCTCTTCGGCCAGCTCCGGCGGGTAGGTGAGCCCGGTCTGCTTGTCGCCGTCCGCCCACTCGCTCCAGCGGCTGCGGGTCATGCGATCGGAGATCAGCCAGCCGCGCACCGGCTCGGCGGGCCAGGTCGCCCACCAGCCGACGACGCCGACGCTGCGGCCGGCGGCGCCGAGCATGTCCCAGACGGTCAGGCTGCGGCGCATGCGCGAATTGGCCAGCACCGGCTCGCCGCTCTCGTCGTCCGGCTCGATGAAGTGGACGACGCCGTGCTGGTCGCGGGCACGGCCGGTGGCGACGGTGGTCCAGAGGGCGGGCGAGCGCATCGGCTTGTCGGACTGCAGGATCGCCCGGGCGCCGCCCGCGATCAGGCGCGCGAAGGTCGGCAGCTCGCCGGCCGCGACCAGCGGATCGATCACCGAGAAGGTGGCGCCGTCGATGCCGACCAGCAGGACCCGGACCCCGGTCTGCTGGCTCTCGACCACCGGGCCCGCGCCCGCCGAGTCCGCCCCGGGGCGGCTCTCGGGCTCGGCGCAGGCGATCAGCCAGCTGGCGGCGAGCAGGACGAGCGCCGGGCCGATGGCGGGGAAGCGGTTCATCGGGTATCTCATCGCGGGGCTCATCTCCCGCCTCGGGACCGTAGCTCCACGACCACCGGCAGGGTGGGATCGGCGATCGCCAGACAGGTCTCCGGATGTCCCTTCCGGCCGGCGAGCACCGCGGTCGATTCGGGCCGCAGCGGCGCGCCCGGCGGGAACCCCAGGTGCCGCCGGACGCGCTCCAGGGTCGCGCCGTGCGCCGGCACCGTCGGTCCCTGGGCGATCAGGCAGAACCAGTCGCCGACGGCGATCTTGTCGAGGAAGCCGGTGAGCCCGAGCGGCTTCTGACCCTTGGGCGAATCCTCGGGCGGCTCTTCGGGCCAGGCCTCGGCGAAGCTGAACAACGCCACCCCACGCGTGCGCCGGGTCGTGCCGTCGAGCACCGCGATCTCGATCGGCGCCGGGCTCTCGTCGGTGAGCGAGGTCTCGGCGGTGGCGCGCATCTCGAGCCCGCCGCCGGCCGTCGGGACGACGCTCAGCCGGTCGACCGGCCAGCGCGTGCCGCTCACGAAGTAGTCCGACAGCGGGTCCTCGTTGTGCCAGCGCTGCAGGTAGTCGACCTTGTGGCGGTCGAAGTAGCGCTTGACCCGCTTGCCCCGGAAGTAGAGCGGCAGGTCTTCGAGAAACGCGTAGTCCTCTTCGAACGCTTGCTTGGCGGTGACGAAGTGCAGGTTGCGGTCCTCCTCGAGATGCAGCCCGAGCCGGTAGTAGTTGTTGAGCTGCTTCGCCTTGTAGCCGGGCCCGCGGTAGGCGACGACGTAGGCGTCGCGGCCGGCGGCGGCCGCCAGCAGGGTCTGATCGTACTCGTTCTCCTCGATCTTGAGGGCGCGGAAGTTGACCGCGATCGCGAGCGCCAGGAGCGCCGCCCAGGCGGCCAGGGCGGCGGCGCGCGCCACCGGCCGCTCGAGCCAGCGGCCGGCGCCGACCGCGGCGAGCCCGCCGACCATCACCCAGGCGGGCGTCAGGTAAGCTTGCCAGTCGCCTATGTGGTAGACGGCGATGAAGGCTCCGGGCGCGAGCGCCCCCAGGAGCAGGTGCCAGCGCAGCGGCTCCCGGCCCCGAAAGGCGGCGGCCAGCCCCGCCAGGGCCAGGAGCAGGGCGACCGGGCCGAGCTGGCGCGCGGTCTCCAGGGGCACGCCGCTGAGCCGCCCGACCAGCTCGCCCTCGCCCTTGCGCAGCAGGTTCTTGCTGGTGAAGCGCTCGCCGCTCATGCTGTCGGCGAGGCGGTCGAGGTCGGCCTCGCGGCCGATGCCTTCGACGAACGGCGCGTCGCTGTGGGATCGCCACAGGACGTAGCCGTACTGGGCCAGGCTGGCGCCGACGGCCAGCAGCGCCACCAGCACCAGCCGCCGCTCGAACAGCCGCTTGCCCTCGATGGCGAGCAGCGTGACCGCCAGCCCGGGCAGGAGCGTGATCATCATCGGGTGGTTGCCGAAGCTGAACGCGTAGAGCACCAGCAGCGCCACCAGCCAGCGGCGCGAGCGCTCGCGGGTGAAGCGGCACGCCGCCCAGCTGACCGCGGCCACCCACAGGAGGTTGAGCGAGTAGACCTCGGCCTCGGTCGAGAAGGTCCAGACCGTGCGCGCCAGCAGCACGGTCCAGGTGGCGAGAACCGCCGGCAGGGTACCCCCGCCGAGCTCTCGAAAGAGCAGGAAGAGAAAGGCGCCCGCCCCGAGCGCGAAGACCGCCGACAGCAGGTTTACCCGGGTGGCGAGCTCCATCGGCAGCGGCAGCCGGGTCCACAGGAAGTTGAGCATCACGTACTGCGGATAGCCGGGCTGGTGGGGGACCCCGAGGACCTCGCCGATGTACTGGAACTTGGCCGAGTCGCCGGTGTTGCCGCGGCCGCCGACCCCCGGGTAGAGGGTCAGCCAGTAGAGCACCGCGGGCAGGGCGAGGACCGCGGCGAAAAGGAATCTACGCGACATTTTCCTGGAACGGGGGAGCGGCCGGGACGGCCGGGATGATCGCTCGGTTGCGGCCCACCGACTCTTAGATCTCGATCCCGAGGGGTGCCGACGTCGGCTCGCGCTGCGCCGCCAGCCACTCGAGCTCGTACTGCTCGTTGGCGCGGGCCAGCCTGTCGGTCCACGCTCCGCGCTCGCCGTCGCCGATCGGCAGGCCGTCCATCTCGACCACCGGCTGCACGCCGGTGAGCGTGCCGCACAGGAACGCCTCTTGCCACTGATCGCGCTCGGCCAGCTGCGGCGCCCGGCGCGCGATCGGAAAACCCTCGCGCTCGGCGAAGCCGAGCAGGAGCTGGCGGGTGACTCCGGGCAGGATCCGCCGATCGGCCGGGTGGGTCTCGAGGGTGTCGTTGCGGCGCACGAAGAAGTTGGTCTGGCCGCCCTCGCGCAGCTCGCCGGCCTCGCCGGCCAGGACGATCTCGTCGGCGCCCTGCTCGTGGGCCGCGATCTTGCCCAGGACGGTGGCGATCAGGCTGGTGGTCTTGATGTCGCAATGGCCCCAGCGTCGATCGGCCTGGGTGATCACCCGCATCCGGCGGCCGGCCGGGGGATCGTAGGCGAACTGCGCCGGCAGGATGAAGAGCGTCGGGGTCATGCCCGCGGGCGGCAGGTGGGTGCGCGGCGCCACGCCGCGCGTGACCTGGATGTAGAGGAAGCCGGTGTCGAGGCCGCTGGCCGCCACCAGCTCCTCGCAGGCGGCGGCCAGATCCCGGGGCTCGCCGATGCCGGTGCGCTCGAGCGAGCCGGACAGGCGCTCGAGGTGCGCGTCGAGCTCGAAGATCCGGGTCGAGCGCACCTTGACGACCTCGTAGAGCGAGTCGCCGAACAGGAAGCCGCGGTCCAGGGGGTGGATTCGAGCCTCGGCTACCGGTAGGATCGAGCCGTTCAGGTGGCAGAGAGCTTCCACGGCTCGGATTCTAGCCTGAATCTCCTGTCGGGCTCCCCCGAGTGATCCCTTCCATTGCGTAGCTCGTCGCCGATCGCTATGTTGACCCATCGAGCGTTGCGCACACTAGAGCGGAGGCGATGGATGTCCAGGGCGTTGAACTATCTCCCGAGCTGCTTCTTCGGCATGCTCCTGGTGGCCTGCTCGGCCGGCGCCGAGCTCAAGCGCGGGCCGGTGATCGTCGACCCGGACAACCCGAGCTGGCTCAAGTATCGCAAGGGCGGTTCGTTCTTCCTGGCCGGCCCCGGCGACCCCGAGGGGTTCCTCTACCGCGGCCGGCTCAAGAAGAACGGCACGCGCAAGGGCGATCAGGTCGAGCTGATCCGCAAGCTGGCCAAATCGGGCGCCAACTCGATCTACCTGATGGCCGTGCGCTCGCACGGCGGCGATGGCGACTGGACGGAGAACCCGTTCAAGGACCACCGCAAGGAGAAGGGGATCAACAAGAAGGTCCTCAAGCAGTGGAACCGGTGGTTCCGGCGCATGGACCGCAAGGGCATCACCATCTTCTTCATCTTCTACGACGACAGCGCCGACCCGTGGCAGACCGGCGACAGCGTCGGCAGCGAGGAGCGCGCCTTCCTGCGCACGCTGGTCAACGCGTTCAGCCACCACAATCACCTGATCTGGGTGGTGGCCGAGGAGTACCAGGAGCGCCTGACGCCGACCCGGGTGTCGAGGATCGCCGCCCAGATCCGCTCGGCCGATAGCAGCGAGCACCCGATCGCCGTGCACAAGCTCAACGGACTCAGGTTCGAGGAGTTCGCCGACGATCCCAACATCGACCAGTTCGCGATCCAGTATCACGCCTTGAGCCCCGACGACCAGCACGAGGGGATGCTGATGGCGTTCAAGGAGGCGGCCGGCCGCTACAACCTGAACATGGCCGAGGCCCCGAGCTGGGGCTCGGGCGCGGTGGCGCGCAAGAAGGCGTGGGCGGTGGCGATGGGCGGCGCCTACGTCATGGCGTACCAGATGGACATCGAGTCCACGCCACCGAGCGACCTCCGGGACCTGGGCCTGCTCAAGGACTTCATGGAGGCGACCGATTTCGCGACCATGGAGCCGCGCGACGACCTGGCGCGGGGCGCCACCCTCTACGTGCTGGCGAACCCGGGCTCGAGCTACATCGCCTACGCCGACCAGGGCAACGGCGCGCTCGGCATCGCCGATCTCCGTCAGGGCGAGTACGAGCTGTTCTGGATCGACACCGCCACGGGCGCCAGCCAGACGCAGCGCAAGTCGCTGTCGGCCGGCACGCACTCGTTCGAGCGGCCTTCGAAGATCGGCGCGGAGGCGGCGCTGTACCTGCGTCGGCTCGGGTAGGGGTATCGGATGGCCCCTCTCACCCTCCCCGCCCGCCCGGCGCGTGCAGCCGGCGCGTGCGGCGCGGGAACTTGGGGCAGGCTCAGTCGATCAGGGTGCCGCTGGGGAAGCGGATGAAGTTGCCGTCGACCCAGACGATGTCCTCGTCGTAGGCGGTGGTCGGGAACGAGCCGAGCGGGTAGGGATTGGTAGTCGGTCCGACCTCGCGATCCCGGCCGGTGCTGCGCAGACCGAAGGTCGGCGTGCCGCTTACCCCGCCGGCCCACTGGTAGTCGTAACCGCCCCCCCAGCCGTCGTTCGCCGGCACTGTCACGATGTAGTTCATGCCGCCCCGGCGGAGCAGGGTAGCGAGCTCGTCGGCGGCGAGATCCTCGGCCAGGATCTCGAAGTCGAAGCTCTGGGCCGTGGAGCCTGCCGCGGCCGCCGACAGCTGGTCGGTCACCCAAGAGAACCAGGCCGAGCCGACGGCCCGCACGTCGTTGACCGTCCGCCGCTGCTTGGCCTTCTGCAGCGAGTCCATCAGGTTGGGGATGATGATGGTGACGACGATGCCGATGATCACCACCACGAGCAGCAGCTCGATCAAGGTGAATCCCCCTGCGCCCTGGTTTCTGAACAGCTTGCGCATGGCCCACTTCCTCTCTCTCAGGCAACTGCTTGAAGCACGGTGCATGCCAGGAGAAACCCGAGGGAAAACCTGGGCTTTCGAGCCCTCGCAGGGTCTGGGCTGACAACCGGCGCCGTCGCGGGTGACGCAGAGCGTCAGTGAGGCGATCGAGCCTCGCGCCGGCGTGTGGCAAACTCGGAAGGCATGGAGGGGGAGGTTCCGGCGGCCGCGGCACCGGCCGCGTCTCTGCTCGAGGAGATCAGCGCGGTCTTCGGATCGCTGGGCCGGGCCCTGATCTGCCTCGACCAGAGCTTCCAGGTGCTCCATGCCTCCCGTAGCCTCGACCGCTTGGTGGCCGCAGGCGCCGCCGAGCGGGCGATCGGGCGGTCGGCCGGGCAGCTGCTGGGCGAAGGCCTGTTCGGACGCGACGGCACCCTCCGGGGCGCCCTGCGGGCGGGGGAGCGCCGCGAGGGTTGGGGAGCGACCCTCGAGCTGCCCGGTCTCAGACCGCGCCTGGTGTCGATCTCCTGCGCGCCGCTGCGGCACGAGCCCGGGGCCCGGTGCGACCCGCGCGTGGCCTACCTGGTCGTGGTCCGGGCGAGCGGCGAGGCCAACGAGTCGACCGGGGCCTCGGCGCCGACGCTCTTTTCGGGGCTCCTCGCCCGGTCGCCGGCGATGCTCAAGATCTTCGAGCTGATCGAGCATCTAGCCGAGAGCGACGCCACGGTCCTGGTGACCGGCGAGAGCGGCACCGGCAAGGAGCTGATCGCGCGCGCGATCCACCTGCACTCGCGGCGCCGCTCGGAGCGCTTCGTCGCCGTCAACTGCGGCGCGATTCCCGAGCAGCTGCTCGAGAGCGAGCTCTTCGGCCACGTCAAAGGCGCCTTCACGGGCGCCGTGCGCGATCGCGAAGGGCGCTTCCAGCTCGCCGGCGCGGGCACGCTCTTCCTCGACGAGATCGGGGACCTGCCGCTGCAACTGCAGGTGAAGCTGCTGCGGGTCCTGCAGGAGCGGACCTTCGAACGGGTCGGGGAGAGCGTCTCGCGGCGCTCCGAGGCGCGGATCATCGCGGCCACCAACGCCGACCTCCGGCGGGCCTGTCTCGAAGGCACCTTTCGCGAGGACCTGTTCTACCGCTTGCGGGTGGTGCCGATCGAGGTGCCGCCGCTGCGCGAGCGCCGGGAGGACGTCGAGCCCCTCGCCCGCCACCTGCTCGAGCGGGTCGGCGCCCGCTACGACCGCGCCCTGCGCCTGGCCCCCGACGCCGTTCGGGCGCTGCTCCGCTACTCCTGGCCGGGGAACGTCCGCGAGCTCGAGAACGCTCTCGAGTTCGCGCTCGCGGTCTGCCGCGGGCAGACGATTCACTCGCAGGATCTGCCCCCGGAGATCGCCGAGCCGTCGGCCGTCTCCGGGGGCGCCGAAGCCGGCCGGCCCGACGCGGCCGCGGCGCCGGGCCCCGATCCCGAGGCGGCGACCCTGCGCGCCGCCCTCGACGCCCACGGCTGGCGGCGCGCGGAAGCCGCCAGGGCGCTCGGCATCAGCCGGACCACGCTGTGGCGGCGCATGCGCGAGCACCGCTTGGTGCCCTGAGCGGGCGTTACAACCCCCTCTGAGCGTTCCAACGTTGCAACGAATTGTTGCAACATCAAGTTTCAAGGTGCCTTCTCGAAATGTCGATTTCCTGTCTAAGTCACTTTATTTCAATGACTTAGTCTTCCGGCACGGGTTTCGCTCTTCCTGGGAGTCGGACAGACGATGAGACAGGAGAACCAAGCCAGATGAAACGACTCTTGATCCTGGGCGCGGGCACCGCTGGCACGATGGTCGCCAATCGGATGCGCTCGAAGCTCGCCGACGGCTGGACCGTCACGGTGATCGACCCCGAAGAGAAGCACCTCTACCAGCCCGACCTGATCTTCCTGCCGTTCGGCCGGGTGCGCGCCGAGACGATGGAGCGGCCCCGTCGCGGCACTCTCGGTCGGGGCATCGAGTGGCGGCGCGAGGCGGTCGAGCGGATCGACCCCGAGCGCCGCCGGGTGGCGCTCGCCGGCGGCACGCTCGACTACGACCTGCTGGTGATCGCGACCGGGTCGCACATCCGGCCGGAGGAGACTCCGGGGATGCTCGGCGGCCACTGGTACCGCGACGTATTCGACTTCTACACCCTCGAAGGGGCGACCCGGCTGCGCTCCGCCCTCGACGCGTTCCAGGGCGGCCGGCTGGTGGTGAACGTGGTCGAGATGCCGATCAAGTGCCCGGTCGCGCCGCTGGAGTTCTCGTTCCTGGCGGACGAGTACTTCACCAAGCGCGGCATCCGGAGCGACGTCGAGCTGGTCTACGCGACGCCGCTCGACGGCGCCTTCACGCGCCCGGTCGCCTCGCGCGTCCTGGGCTCGATGCTCGAGGACAAGGGGATTCGCGTCGAGGCCGAGTTCAGCGCCGGCGAGCTCGACGGCGACCGCCGCATCCTGCGCTCCTACGACGAGCGCGAGATCTCCTACGACCTCCTGGTCACGGTGCCCACCCACATGGGCGCGCCGGTGATCGACGCCTCGGGCCTGGGCGACGAGCTCGGCTTCGTGCCGACGCATCCGAACACCCTGGTCTCCAAGGCCGACGATCACATCTTCGTGATCGGCGACGCCACCGACCTGCCGACATCGAAGGCGGGCTCGGTCGCCCACTTCCAGAGCCACGTCCTGACCGACAACCTGCTCCGCGCCGCCCAGGGCCGGAGCCTGGTCGAGGACTTCGACGGCCACGCCAACTGCTTCGTCGAAAGCGGCTTCGGCAAGGCCATGCTGATCGATTTCAACTACGACGTCGAGCCGCTGCCGGGGACCTATCCGCTGCCGCTGCTCGGCCCGATGTCGCTGCTCAAGGAGACGCGACTCAATCACCTGGGGAAGCTGGCCTTCCGCTGGGCCTACTGGAACGCCCTGCTGCCCGGCCGGCCGATCCCGGTGCCCAATCAGATGTCCATGACCGGAAAACAGAGCCTGGCCGCCGAAGCGGCCTAGCAGGAAAGGAGCATGCAAAATGCCAACCGCTCAACTCGCAGGACACGCCGTCGAGACCAACGACGAGGGATTCCTCACCGACAGCTCTCAGTGGACCCCGGAGATCGCCGAGAGGCTCGCCGAGGAGGCGGGAGTGGGTCCCCTCACCGACAAGCACTGGACCGTTCTGACCTTCTGCCGCGAGGACGCGGCGCAGCAGGGGCAGCCCCCGGGCCTGCGGCGCATCTCGAAGCTGTCCGGGGTCAACATGAAGGAGCTCTACCAGCTCTTCCCCAAGGGCCCCGGCAAGCTGGCGGCGAAGATCGCCGGCCTGCCCAAGCCCCAAGGTTGCATCTGAGTCGAGGAAAAGGAGACTGCCATGACCACCACCACTATCGAACGCCCCGAGATCGGCCAGTCGGCCGAGCCGGTGGCGCCCGAGCGCAAGCCGATCGAGCACATCAGCATCATCATGTCGAAGGGCACCCTCGACATGGCCTATCCGGGGCTGATCCTGGCCAACGCGGCCCGCATGAGCGGCATCGACGCGACCCTCTTCTTCACCTTCTGGGGCCTCGACGTGATCACGGAAAAGAAGCTCGACGACCTGCACGTCGCCACCGTGGGCAACCCGTCGATGCACATCCCGACCATGCTCGGCGGGCTGCCGGGGATGGAGTCGATGGCTTCCATGATGATGAAGAAGGAGATGGAGAAGCTCGACATTCCGCCGGTGCGCGAGATGCTCGAGATCCTTCACGACAGCGGCGCCAAGATCTACGCCTGCCGGATGGCGATGGACATGTTCAAGGTCGAGCGCGAAGACCTGGTGCCGCAGGTCGACGGCGTGCTGTCGGCGATGGACTTCTACGACAAGAGCGCGGGCGCCCACCTGCTGTTCATCTGAGCGATCTTCAGGCGCGGCGACTCGGATTGGCCTCCTGGAGTCGCCGCGAGCAGTTCCCGTCCTCTTCTCGTGGGGAGCAGCCGCAAGGCTGCTCCCTTTGTTCTTCGGCCGGCGCCACGCGCTCGTGGAGGGTCCACCTGCGGGGAGCGTGCCGTATAGTTCGGCGCGACCCATGAAGGAGAAGCACATCCGGATCCGCATCGAGCAGTGCCTGGCGCTGGCCAAGGCGTCCAACTGTCCGCGGCGCAAGTTCGGCGCCCTGCTGCTCGACCCGGAGCGCAACGTCACCCTGATGGACGGCTACAACGGCGGTCCGCGGGGCGGCGGAGAGCTCTGTGGCGGCGACGTCTGCCTGCGCGACCAGCAGGAGATTCGCTCGGGCACCCGGATGGAGATCGGCTGCCACCACGCCGAGATGAACGTGATCTGCAACTGCGCCGCCTCGGGCGTGCCCACCAAGGGCGCCTGGATCCTGGTCACCGGCGAGCCGTGCACGCTGTGCGCGAAGCTCATTCACCACGCCGGCATCACCAAGGTGATCGTGGTGGGGGGCGGCTACGCCGGCGAGAACGGCGTCGGCTACCTGACCGCGCACGGCGTCGCGGTCGACAGCGTCGAGGGCCCGCAGGACGAGCGCCTCGAGCGGATCACCTAGCATGAGTCCAGCCTCCGGCAGAGCAGGTGCCGGGGCGGGGGGGGTGAGGCTTCGTGGGCGTGGGGGGCGATCCGGTCAACCGTGACCTATCGTTTCCTCGAGCACACCGCCGATGCCGGCATCGAGGTCTCGGCGGCCAGCCTGCCGGAGCTCTTCTCCGAGGCGCTGCGCGGCATGACCGACGTGGTGACCGACGTCGAGCGGGTCGAGGGGGGCCTCGAGCGCCGCCTCGAGCTCGGCTCGGAGCGGCTCGATGGGCTGCTCCTGGAGCTCCTCGGCGAAGCGCTCTTCCGGTTCGAGGTCGATCGGGAGCTCTTTCGCGAGGCCCGCCTCGAGATCGCCGAAGGCGCCTCCGGCTGGGGGCTCGCCGGCACGCTCGTGGGGGAGCCGCTCGATCCCGCCCGCCATCCGATGAAGGTGATGATCAAGGCGGTCACCTACCATCGGCTCGAGGTCGCCCGGACCGAGGGCGGCTGGCGGGCGCGGGTGATCTTCGATATTTGATCGGATCGCCCCCCTCACCCGCCCCGCCGGGCGGTGGCGGCTCGATCGGATCGTCCGGCACACCTATTGGGGTCGAGTATTCCCGCCTCGGGGGGTGGCGCGGGAGGCTTGCCACGGGTGTAGACAGGAAGGGCCTCGAGAACGGCAAAGCCGCCGAAAGGCGTCGACGCAAAGCTGCGGATCCGAGAGCACCTCCAGATCGCCGGGCTGCCGAAGGGCGCGGAAAGGAAGCTTCGCATGCGGATGGCGACGCCTGTCATCGTGGCGGTGGCGGTTCTGGGCCTGGCCCTCGGCGCGCCGGCTCGGGCCGAGTGGATCCTGGAGGTGCGCGACACCTACTTCGCGGACCGGAAGGGGCAGCCCCACCCGTGCTGTCCGACGGTCGAGATCGTGCTCGAGGAGGCCGAGACCCCGGCTCTCCTGTGCGTCTACTACAGCAACAACTTCAAGAAGAAGGACAAGGGCCGGGTGCGGCTCCGGAGCGAGGCGCACGGCCTCGACTCGGGAGCCTTCCTCGGCCAGTGGCAGGCCACGGGATGGGTCCAGGATCGGGAATGGCTCGAATGCGTCTATCTCGGAGCGGCGCAGGAGCCCTGCCTGGTGGACTTCGAGTTCTCGCTCGTCGGCTTCCCCAGGATGAAGAAGAAGCCGCGGCGCACGGATGGCTTCATGGTTGGCGTGTTCGCGATGCCCGACGCGAAAGCGGCCGATAACGGAAGCCTCGAGGAGCTCCGGGGCGGGCGGCGGGATCTGCCAAGCTACCAACGTTAGCGACCGAGGCCGGCGGGGCGGTACAGTGGAGGTTGCCGGAGACCGCCGAGGATCGCCGGCAGCCCGGTCATGAAGATCCAGAAGATCGACGACACGCGTTGGCGGATCCCGCGCGAGGGGAAGATGCGCGTCGACGGCGTGGTCTACGCCAGCGAGGCGATGATCGGGGAGCTGCGCAACGATCCGAGCCTCGAGCAGGTCGCCAACGTCGCCCATCTGCCCGGGATCCTCGACGCCTCGCTGGCGATGCCCGACATTCACTGGGGCTACGGCTTCCCGATCGGCGGGGTGGCGGCGATGGACCCCGACGAGGGCGTGATCTCGCCCGGGGGAGTCGGCTACGACATCAACTGCGGCGTGCGGCTGCTGCGCACCGACCTGACCCGCGCCGACGTCAAGCCGGTGCTGCGCGAGCTGGTGACCAGCCTCTACCAGAGGATCCCGACCGGCGTCGGCCGCGGGCGCAAGGACCTGCGCCTCGGCAAGAGCGAGCTCCGAAGCGTGCTGAGCAAGGGCGCGGCGTGGGCGGTCCGCGCCGGCATGGGACTCGAGCGCGATCTCGAATTCCTCGAGGAGCGCGGCTCGATCGACGGCGCCGACCCCGAGCTGGTCTCGGAGCGCGCCTACGAGCGCGGGCGCCAGCAGCTCGGCACGCTCGGCTCGGGCAACCACTTCGCCGAGATCCAGTACGTCTCCGAGATCTACGACGCCGCTGCTGCCCGCGCGCTCGGACTGTTCCGCGACGGCATCACCTTCACCATCCACTGCGGCTCGCGCGGCCTCGGCCACCAGGTGTGCACCGACTACCTCAAGGAGATGGTGCGCGCGGCCGGCCGCTACGGCATCGAGCTGCCCGATCGCCAGCTCTGCTGCGCGCCGCTCAAGTCGCCCGAGGGGCGCCGCTATCTGGCGGCGATGGCGGCGGCCGCCAACTTCGCGTTCGCCAACCGGCAGGTGATCACCCACCAGGCGCGGGCGAGCTTCGCCGAGGTGCTCGAGAGCGGTCCGGCTCGACTGGGCATCGAGGTCGTCTACGACGTCTGCCACAACATCGCCAAGTTCGAGGAGTTCGACCACGGCGACGGCGTGCGCCGGGCGTGCGTGCACCGCAAGGGGGCGACGCGGGCCTACCCGCCGGGTCATCCGAAGACTCCGAGAGCCTACCGGGAGTGCGGCCAGCCGGTGCTCATTCCGGGCGACATGGGGCGCTATTCCTACGTGCTGGTGGGCACCGAGAAGGCCTACCGCCAGACCTTCGGCTCGACCTGCCACGGTGCCGGCAGGCGCATGAGCCGCAAGCAGGCGAAGCGCCAGGCGCGCGGCCGGCGCCTGCTCGACGAGATGGCGGAGCGCGGCGTGGTGGTCATGGCCGCCGGCATGTCGACGGTGGCCGAGGAGATGCCCGAGGCGTACAAGGACGTGGCCGAGGTGGTCGACGTGGTGGCGGCGGCGGGGATCAGCCGCAAGGTGGCCCAGCTCAAGCCGATGGGCGTGATCAAGGGGTGACCCGGGCGCCGGTTTGACGCGCCGAACCTCGCTCCACTACGCTAACCAGACCGCATGAGCACTTCGACTCCACGGCGCCGGGTTGCGAGCCTCCTGGCCCTCTGTGCGCTGACGGCGGCCGTTGCGGCCGGCGAGCCGGCGCCGGTCGCCGACAACGTGCAGAAGTCCGACTGCCGGATCTGGGCCAAGAGATTCGATCCGTTCGAGCTCGAGTGGCGCCTGGAGGTGAAGCCACCGGCCGCGGCGGGCGCCGGGTCGATCCGCTGCGTCACCCGGGTCGTGGACGGCGCCCGGGGGCGCAAGGGCGCCAAGGTCTCCCTGAGCGCGGAGGTGATCGGCCCGGCCGGCAAGGTGGTCTCGCTGGGCTCCCGGACCGCCAAGACCGACCGCAGCGGTGTCGGGGTGATCGAGTTTCCGCTCGCCGGCGTCGCGGCCGGACAGGGCCTCACGGCGCGCGTCACGGGCCGCTACGCGAGCTGGAAGAAGGTGACGACCGTGACGACCGACTGCGGCCCTGCCGCCCCCTGAGCGATCGCGCTCTCGCCGCGGCACCGGGCTGGCTGCCATGGCTCGGGCCCTCCGGTGTCCGGAGTCAGCCTGCGTTGCGCGCGGCCGGCGAGTCCGGCGGGGTAGCGGATCTCGCGAAAAACTCCCGAGCGCGCTCGGCCAGCTCGGTGAGCCGGGCCGCGACCCGGCCGTTGACGCTGTCCTCCGGATAGGCGCCGTCGCCGTCGGCCTCGCCCGCGGGCAGCCCGGTCAGGAGCTCGATGCCCTGGTCGACGTGGGCCACGGGGTAGACGTGAAAGCGCCGCCCCTCGACCGCGTCGATGACGTCGT
>JBFGLX010000054.1:0-14508 GCA_041575955.1 Thermoanaerobaculia bacterium | reverse complement strand
GGTGACCCGCAACGTAACCACCGACTCGCCGTGGCCGATCTCGAGCAATCCGCTGGCGCGCTACAACGCGCGCGAGCGCCCCGACTGCAACCTGCGGATTCCACTCTGGAAGCTGGTCAGGGCCTCCACCGCGGCGCCGATCTTCTTTCCGCCCGAGGTGATCGCCTGGGACGAGAACGACCCGGAAAAGACCTTCGTGTTCGTCGATGGCGGCATCACGCCCTACAACAACCCGTCGTTCCTGCTCTACCGCATGGCGACGGCGGCGCCGTACAAGCTCGAATGGCCGACCGGCGAGCGCGACCTGATGGTGGTCTCGGTCGGCACCGGGGCCGCGCCGACGCTCGAGGAAGACGTCCTGTCGCCTTCGAAGAACGCGGTCTCGAACCTCGCCGGCCTGCCCGGCGCCCTGATGTACGGCGCCCAGGTCGACCAGGACGTCAACTGCCGGATCGTCGGCCGCTGCGTCTCCGGACCGCCGATCGACCGCGAGATCGGCGACCTGATCCCGGTCGACGCCAACGGCGACCGGATTCCTCTCGACACGGATCTCGGCCGGGCGTTCCTGTACGCTCGCTACAACGCCGAGCTGAGCGGCGACGGCCTCGAGGCCCTCGGTCACGACACCCTGGACCCGGACGCCCTCGGCAAGCTGGACGCGATCGATCAGATCGACAATCTGCTCGCGATCGGGCGCAGCATCGGGCGCGAGCACGTCAGGATGTCGGACTTCGGCTCTCTGATCGAGGACTGATGCGCGCTTTCATCGTCCGGCCGTTCGGCAAGAAGGAGGGGATCGACTTCGACGCCGTCGAGGCCGATCTCATCTCGCCGGCGCTCGACGAGCTCGGCATCGGCGGCCGCACGACGATCGAGATCCTCGGCCAGGGCAACATCCGCACCGACATGTTCCACCTGCTGCTGACGGCGGATCTGGTGATCGCGGACCTTTCGATCCACAACGCCAACGTGTTCTACGAGCTCGGCATCCGCCACGCCTTCTGCGACCGCCACACCTTCCTGATCAAGAGCTCCGGCGACGAGGTGCCGTTCGACCTGAAGACCGATCGCTACTTCAGCTATCAGCGCGACCATCCGGGCGACGGCGTCAAGGCGCTGACCGCGGCGCTACGGCAGACGCTCGACTCGGAGGACGCGGACAGCCCGGTCTTCCAGCTCATTCCCGACCTCAAGGCCCAGGACCGCGCCGGCCTGGTGAAGGTGCCGGCCGACTTCCGCGAGGAGGTGACGCTCGCTCGCGCCCGCAAGGCGGCCGGCGACCTGGCGCTACTGGCCGAGGAGGTGCTCAGGTTCGGCTTGGAGTGGGCCGAAGAGGGGCTGCGCGAGGTCGGCGAAGCGCAGTTCCGGATCAAGGACTTCGGCAGCGCGAGCGAGACCTGGGAGACCATCCGGCGCCGTTACCAGAGCGACGATCCGCAGGCCAACCAGCGGCTGGCGACGATCTTCCAGAAGACCGGCGACCTGGCGCGCTCCGATCAAGCGGTCGAGCGCGCGCTGGCTTCTTCCGACTGCAGCGTCGAGGCGCGCGCCGAGCTGCACGCCCTGCACGGCAGCAACGAGAAGACGCGCTGGCTCGCCGAGTGGCAGGGGCAGCCGGCCGAGAGGCGGGCTGAGGCGGCGCTCATCTCGCCCTTCCTGGCGCGCTCGCTCGACGCCTACTCCCACGGCTTCAGCCAGGACGTCAACCACTACTACTCGGGCCTCAACGCCCTCGCCCTGGCGACCATCCAGGAGGGCCTGGCGCGGGCGCACGAAGAGGTCTGGGCCGACGGCTTCGAGACCGACGAAGAGGCGGCCGCGAAGCTGCACAGGCTGTCGCTTCGGCGGCAACGGCTGGCCGGAGCGGTCGAGTTCTCGCTCGAGGCGGCGCGCAGCCGGCTTGCCCGGATCGGCGGCAAGGACTCCTGGCTGGAGGTCAGCCGCGCCGACTTCACCTGTCTGACCTCGAAGCGGCCGGCGCGCGTGGGCCGCCAGTACCGGCAGGCGATCGCCGAGATCCCGCCGTTCGATCTCGACTCGGTGATCCGCCAGCTGGTGATCTTCGAGAACCTCGGCGTGCTGCCGGACAACGTCGGCGCGGCGCTCGAGGTCCTGCGGGCGCGCCAGCAGGGCAGCGTTCGCGAGACCAAGGCTCAGGCGCCGGCGCGCGTGCTGGTCTTCACCGGCCATCGGATCGACGCTCCCGATCGCGAGGCGCCGCGCTTTCCACCCCGGGCCGAGGGCAAGGCGCGCGCGATGATCCGCGACGCCGTCGCCGCCGAGCTCGAGGGCGTCGACGGCGACGTGATCGGCTACGCGGGTGGCGCCAGTGGCGGCGACATCCTTTTTCACGAGGTGTGCGAGGAGCTGGGCGTGGCCACGCGCCTGTTCCTCGCCGGCCCTCGCGACGACTACGTGCGCGCTTCGGTCCAGGAAGCGGGGCCCGACTGGGTGCGCCGCTTCGACCAGCTTCACGCCCGCCTCGAGTCGCAGACGCGGGTTCTGTCGGACCGCCTCGAGCTGCCTCGTTGGCTGCGCAGCGCGCCGGACTATTCGATCTGGCAGCGCAACAACCTGTGGGAGCTCGAGAACGGACTGATGCACGGCTCGGCCTCGACCACCCTGGTCGCGCTCTGGAACGGCGAGCCGGGGGACAACGCCGGCGGCACCGAGGACATGGTGCGGATGGCCCAGGAGCGCGGCGCGCGCACCGTCATCCTCGACGCCGGCGAGCTGGTTGACGGCTAGCCTGCGCCCAGAGCCGCCGATTGCGTGTTCCGCCACCGCCGCTCGGCTGTCTCACCAAGCGATGTGGAGCCTGACGACAGGGGCCGGGGGACTGGCGACGCTCACGCTCGCCGGCATCGGCGGCGCTGCGAAGAGGACGCCGATCTCCGGTAGTCTTGTCTGGTCCGCCCTCGAAGCGTCGGCGCGACTGGCGAGCGCGAACTCGATGGACCTGAATCGGCTGACAGACGAGGAGCTGATCGCCCGCATCCGGCAGCAGGGCGAGGGCGCGGCGGCCGCGCTCTACGACGCGCTCTACGGGCGCTACTACCGCAAGGTCGCCTCCTGGTGCCTGCGGGTGTGCGGCGATCGCGAGCAGGCGTCCGACCTGGCGCAGGAGGTCTTCCTGCGGGTTCACGACCGTCTCGACAGCTTCCGCCTCGAGAGCCGCTTCTCGACCTGGCTCTACACGCTCACCCGCCGGGTGGCGATCAATCGGGGCAAGTCGGAGCGGCTGCGGCGGACGGCGTCGCTGGACGCCGGGCACCTGCCGGAGCCGGTCGATCCGGCGCCCGACGCGGCCGAATCTGCCGAGCGACGGCAGATAGCGCTCGAGTTCCGCCGGGCGATGGCGCGCGACCTCGAGCCGACGGAGGCGAAGGTCCTCTACCTCCACTTCGTCGACGGCCTCACCCTGCCGGCGATCACCGGGCTGCTGGGGCTGGAGAACAAATCGGGCGCCAAGGCGTTCATCGTCAGCGGCAAGCGCAAGCTCGACCGGCGCTTCGGGCGCTGGCTGGAGAGGCAGGGCTGATGACCGAGAGAGCGTCCATCGACGAGTGGCTGCGCCGGGCCTACGACGGCGCCGAGGGCTGTCCCCCCGCCGGAGCGTTTCTCGAAGCGGAGCTGGCGACGCTCGACGCCGGCGCCCGCGCCCGGCTCGAGAGCCACGCCGAGGACTGCGTCGCCTGCGCCGCCGAGCGCGAGCTGGCCCGCGCGTTCGAGGCCGCGGCGCCGCGGAGCCCGACCGAGGAGCGCTCGGTCGAGAGGATCGTCCGGCGCCTGCGTCGCCGCCCGGCTCACCGGCGCCGCGGCGGCTGGCTCGGCGGGCTTCCGTCCTGGGGATCGATCGTGCGCACGCCGGCGCTTCGGCTGGCCGCGGCGGCGGTGCTGGTGATCGGAGTGGGCGTCGGCATCCGCCGCGCCGCGACCCCGCCGCCGCTGACCGGTGGCCCCGGCGGTGGCGTCACCAGGAGCTCGTCGCTCGAGCTGCTGACGCCGATCGGAGAGGTCGGCGTGGCGCCCGCCGAGCTCTCCTGGGCGGCCGTCGAGGGGGCGTCGAGCTACGCCGTGACCATCCGGGCCGTGGACGACACGGAGCTCTGGCGCGGCGAGACCGCGGAGACCGCGATCGCGCTGGACGAAGCGCTGGCCTCGCTGCTGCGGCCGGCGGTATGGTACGGGTGGAGCGTCGAGGCACTGGATGCCGACGGCCGGCGGATCGCCTGGTCGCCGGACGCGCGCTTCCGGATCAGCCCGCGCGAGCCCGGATCCCGATGAAGTTGAAGAACCTCGCCCACGCCGCCCTTGTCCTGGCCGCGCTCGGTTCGCCGGTGGCCGCCAAGGACGCCCTGACCCTGCGGGTCAACGACGCCATCGCCGAGCCCGGCGGGCTGGCGGCGGTGGTCATCCGCACCTACGCCTCGCGCCCGGCGGGGCAGGGCCAGATCTGCATCATCACCAGGTCCGGCCGGGCCGGCGCCGGTGGCGGACCGTTCGCTGAGCTGGTCGACTACCGGGTGTTCAGCAAGAAGGGCGACGCCGTCAGCGCGGCGGCGATGGAGACCGAAGGCGGCGAGCAGATCATCCTGATCGAGTTCTCGTCGAAGAGCGCGACCATCAATCGCAGGGACGGACCGCTGGCGGTTCTTTTTTTCCGCCTGCGCGACGACCTGCGCCCAGGCCGGAGCTTCGCTATCGAGCTCGACCTGGACCAGACCCGGCTGGTCGGCCGCAACGGCGAGTCGATCCGGCTCGAGCCGCGCGGCGGCGAGCTCGAGGTGCGCCGGCCGGGGAGCCCCTACCTCGCCGAAGCCGAGGACGACAAGATCGAGCCCGGCGAGCGGGCCGAGATCGGCATGGGCACCTTCGAGCCGGTGGGAATGGCGGAGGGGCGGATCGGCCTGCGCTTCGATCCGGACCTGGTGGCCGGCAAGATCCGGGTCAAGATGAAGAAGCAGCACGGCAAGCGGCGCTTCCGGGCCGATCGCTCCGAGCCCGGCCTGGTGCTGGTGACCTTCAAGTCGAAGGACGCGTCGCTCAACTCGGTCCCCGGCGAGCTGCTGGCGGTCGACTTCAAGACCCCGGCCGGAGTTCGGGTGGGGACCCGCTCGCGCGTCTGGCTCGACCCGTCGCTGACCTTCTTCGTCGACGCCGAGGGCGGCGTCCTGCCGTTCAAGTTCGAAGACGGCACCCTCGAGTTCGAAGCGGACTAGCGAAGCTCCGCCTCTATCGGATCGCCCCCCTCACCCTCGATCCCTCTCCACCCCGCGCGGGGTGGAGAGGGACGCCGCCGCCCGGCACCCGCTCCGTCGAAAACCTGACTCACTCGTCAAGATGTCGAGCTATGGGAGCGAGGATGAGAGGGGTGATCCGATGGAACTACCAGCTCCCCGACGAGCCGCCGCCGCCGAAGCTGCCGCCGCCGCCCGAGAATCCGCCGCCGCCGCCCGAGAGCCCGCCCCAGCCGCCGCTCGACGACGACCAGCCGCCGCCGCCGCCCGTCCAGCGCTTGCCCAACGAGGAGCGGCCGATCAGGTACCAGAGGACCGGGAACCCGAGGATCCAGAGCACCCCCGGGATCAGCCCCAGGGGCGAGCCCCACAGCGACAGCGGCACCGTGAACCACAACGGGATCAGCACCAGGAAGAGCAGCCAGCCGGCGCAGCCGCGCGCGCCGAGCGCCATCAGCGAGAAGAACCCGACCGCCAGCAGCAAGCCCGAGATCTGGCCGAGGCTCTGGCGGCCGCCGCTTCCGGCTTTGCCGCCGGGGGGCGGCAGGGCGTCTTCGCCCTCGACCAGCCGGGCGATGACGTCCACGGCCTCCTCGATGCCGCCGGCGAAGTCCCCCTGGCGAAAGCGCGGCGCGAGGACGTCGTCGAGGATCCGGTGTGACGTAAGGTCGGTCAGCGTCGGCTCCAGGCCGTAGCCGACCTCGAGGCGCATCCGGCGATCGTCGCGCGCGATCAGCAGCAGGGCGCCGTCGTCGTGCTCGGCGCGGCCGAGCTGCCAGGTCTCGGCGACGCGCAGGCTGTAGTCCTCGAGCGCCTCGCCGTCGAGAGTCGGGATGGTCAGCACCGCCACCTGCGCGCCGCGCTCCCTCTCCAGCCGCTCGAGCCGCGCTTCGATGCGGCTCTCGGCGTCCGGCGGCAGCATGTCGGCGAGATCGTTGACCCGGCCGGCCAGGTAGGGAACCTCGAGCGCCGCCAGTGGCGAGGCCACGGCCGCCCACAGGGCGAAAACCGGCAGCAGGCCCGCCGCAGCCCGCGCGGCGGCCCGGAGCCGATCAGTCATCGAGCAGCCTCGGTTCGTCGGCGAGCTCGTTCTCGTCGTCGGCGCGCCGCGCGACCCCGTGCTCCTCGAGAACCTTGCCGCACGCTTCGACGGCGGCGACCAGCGCCTCGCGCGTCCGCCCGGCGCGGATGCCGCGGGTCAGCTCACCGGCGATCGCACCCCAGGCGTCGGCGCCGACGCGCGCGTCCAGGCCGCTGTCGGCGAGAATGCGCACGCGGTGCTCGAAGAACGCGACGAACAGCAGCACGCCGGTGCGCTCGCGGGTGGCGAAGACCTCCTCGGCCAGAAACGCCGCCGCCGCCCGCCGGTCGACGCGCAGATCGAGCAGGTCGGCCGGCACCAGCAGGCGGCGGAGGGTCGGCAGCGCGACGACCGCCAGAAAGCCGAGCGCCGCGCCGGCCAGGGTCAGGAGCGGCGGCAGATAGGGGTCGATCGCTCGCCAGCCGAGTCCGAGGGTGTGCCAGACGGTGGTCGCCGCGGCGCCGGCGATCGCGCCCAGGGCCGCACCCTTCCACGGCGAGCCGGGGTAGGTGTCGCACTGCTTGACCAGCACGCACACCAGCTCGCCGCCGGTCCGTCGCTCGGCCGCCTCCGTCGCCTCCCGGATCGCGCTCAGATCCTCGGGCGTCAGCTCGTCGAACATCGGGCGCTCCCGCTAGATTGGCGAGAAGGTCGGGCTAGAACTCGACGGTGGGCGGCTCGTCGGCTCCGGGGGTCGATTCGAAGTAGGGCTTGTCGCCAAAATCGAACGCCTTCGCGTACAGGTTGTTGGGAAACTGGCGGCGGTAGGTGTTGTAGGCCTGCACCGTCTCGTTGAAGCGGCGACGCTCGACGGCGATCCGGTTCTCGGTGCCTTCGAGCTGCACCTGGAGGTCGCGAAACGCCTGGGTGGCGCCCAGCTCGGGATAGCGCTCGACCACCAAGAGCAGCCGCGACAGCGCCGAGGAGAGGCCGTCCTGGGCCTGCTGGAACTCCGCCAGCTGCTGCGCGTCGGGCACGCCCTCGATCTGGATCTGGCCGACCTTGGCGCGCGCCTCGACGACCGCGGTGAGGGTCTCGCGCTCGAAGTCGGCGGCCCCCTTCACCGTCGCCACCAGGTTCGGGATCAGATCGGCGCGGCGCTGGTAGACGTTCTCGACCTGGCTCCAGGCGCCGTCGACGCCCTCCTGCAGCTCGACCAGCCGGTTATAGGGGCCGCAGCCGGTGAGCGAGCAGGCGGCGAGCAGCAGGATCGCGAGGGACGTCGGTCTGGCAGCTCTCATCCGCTCCTCCGAGACAGGAAAGATCGATCGGGCGAGCGGAGTATACAGCCGGCTCGCCGGTCAGCCTGGCGCCCCGTGGTGGGTCCGTTTCCCGGGATCCCCCGGTCTGGACTGGGTCGCGCCCCTTCTGAAAGCAGATGGGGTCTGCTCAGGGTTGGGGGCGGCGCCGGATCGCCGCCAGCGCCACGAGCAGCGCGGCCAGGCCGCCCGCGAGCCACCAGCCGAGCGCCAGGCGATCGACCACCGCCGGCGCGCTGCCGGTCAGCACGTAGCCCGCCCACAGGTGCGGCGCCCGCCACTCCGGCTGCGCCCGGAAGCGCTGCTTGGCGCGGCGAAGCGCCTCGGCGGGCGCCGCGCCCCGGCCGAGCTGCCAGTAGAACTGGTCCATGAACGAGGCGGTCACGCGGTCGTCCACGTCCCAGAGCGTCGCCACCACGCCGCGCGTCCCGGCGGCGAGGAAAGCGCCGGTCAGGGTGGCGAGCGAGCTGCCGCGCTCGCCGGCTCCGAGAGCGGTCTGGCAGGCGGCGAGCACCGCCAGGTCGGCGCCCAGGTCGAGGGCCGCGATCTCGCGCGGGTAGAGCAGTCCGTCGTCTTCGCCCGAGGCCGCCAGCAGCACCGCCGCGCCGCGTCCGGGGCGCTCGTCGATCACCGTGTGCGAAGCCAGGTGGACGAGCCTCGCGCCGTCGCGGGCCGCGTCGCGCAGAGCCGCCTCGGTCGCCGCCGCCCCGGTCAGCAGCCGGGCGGGTCCGCCCAGCCAGCGCTCGAGAGCGGCCAGCTCCCGCTCGGCGTCCGGCAGGGCCCGGAGCTCGAAGCGGGCCGCGATCAGGGCCGCCGGCCGCGCCGCCGGACTCGTCGTCTCCAGGAGCGGGTTGGCCAGCGCCAGGGCGCGCAGCCGCGGCTTCTCGCGAGGCGCCGGCGAAATCGTCAGGGCGGAGCCGCTCGGCAGGTAGTCGACCGCCGCGCCGTCGAGCAGCAGCCGGCCGTCCTCGGTGGCGAGGGGCAGCAGCTCGAAGGGCAGGTAGCGCAGCGCGCCGTCGGCCGCGACGTGGATCCGGCCGCCGGCGGGCGGCTCGATCGCCGCCAGGAGCCGGCCGGCCAGGAGCTCGAGGTCGGCCGCTGCCGGCGTGCGCCCGGTGGCCAGGGCACGATGAACGCGCGTGACCGCGCTGAGCAGCGGCGCGGCGGCGCCGAGCGGGCGCATCCGCAGCCCGCGCCGATCGAGGGTCCATCGGACCAGGTCGCGCTCGGCGACGAAATACTCGACCAGGAGGTCGTCGCCGAGCACGCCGGCTACCTCTTGCCAGCCGCGCGGTCCGGCCGCCCGCTCCAGGCCGAGCGCGTCGAGCAGCTCGCGCGCCTTGGCCCGCTGGACCAGAGCGAACGCCTCGGCGTCGTGGCCGGCCGCGGGCTCGCGCTGGTGGAGATCGACCGCGCTCTGGACCGCGGATTCGAAGACGCTGCGCTTGTCGCCGAAGAAGTCGGCGCGATGGGTCTGGGGCGTCAGCTCCGCGCGCACCGCCTCGATCGACTCCAGGGCGCGGGCGAAGTGGCCTCGCGCCTCGGACAGCTCGCCGCGCGCGGCCGCGGTCCGCCCGAGGCCGGCCAGCGACGACCAGCGGCCCTCGGCCGAGCCGCTCGCCTCCGCGACCGTCAGCGAGCGCTCGAACAGCTCCTCCGCTTCCTCCAGCCGCCCCTGTTCCAGCAGCATGGAGGCGAGGTAGAAGAGATCCTGGATCTCCTCCGGCCGGTCGCCGGCGGCGGTCGCCAGCGCCAGCGCCTCTCGGTAGGCGGCCTCTGCCGCGGCCGGCTGGTCGAGATTGACGTGGCGCGCCAGCGCGGTGTTGAGCAGGACGTTCGAGAGGCCCGAGACGTTGCCGAGCCGCCGGTAGACGGCCGCCGCCCGCTCGAACAGCTCGACGGCGCGCACCGGATCTCCGAGGTTGCGGTAGATCACTCCGAGGTTGACCGTCAGCAGGGCCTGGAGATCGTCGTCGACCGGGCCCTCCTCGGCGAGCGCCCGCCGGTAGCTGTCCAGCGCGGCGCGGTAGGCGCCGAGCTTCTCGAGCACCACGCCCTCGTTGATCCAGGCGATGCGGCGCTGGGCCGGGCTCCACTCGGCCTCCGGATTGGCGTCGGCGAGCGCCAGCACCTCGGCGACCGACTCGAGCGCCGCGCCATAGCGGCCGGCCTGGATGTCGACGCCGGAGAGGTTGGCGAGGTTCTGGGCGGCGCTCAGCGGATCGCCGCTCTCGCGGTTGATCGCCAGCGCCTCGAGGTAGCTCTCACGGGCCTCGCGGTAGCGGCCGAGGGCCTGGAGCGTGAGACCGAGGTTGTTGAGCGTGCGGGCGGTGCGCGGGGGGTCACCGACCGCGCGCCGGAGCCCGAGCGCGGCCTCGCAGGCCTCGAGCGCCAGGTCGTACTCGCTGCGGCTCATGCGGATCAGGCAGGCGTTGGTGTGGGCGGCCGCGGCCACGGCCGGCTCCGAGAGCGCGCTCGCGGCGGCGACCTCCTGGTAGGCCTCGAGCGCTTCGTCGAGACGGCCGTCCAGGTGGAGGTCGAGCGCCTCCTGGATAGTGCGCGCGCCCGCGGCCGCGCTGGCGATCTCGACCGCCGCGAGCAGTCCCAGCGCCACCCCGAGGCGGCAACGAAACGCAGCAGATTCAGTTAGTTGCGGCATTCTGAGCGAAGGCTGATGAGACCGTCAGGCTAGCACCGCGGCCCGATCGTCGCCAGCCGAAACGGCCGGTTTCCGTCTACCCGGACGAGTGAACCGCTTCACAGTCGGCGCCCGGGGCCGGTTGCTAGACTGCGATTCGGTCAGAGGACTCAAAGGAGATCCGCTCATGGTGAAGACACGTCGCTCGCTGGTTGCCTGCCTGGCCCTCGCCGCCATCGCCCTGCCGGCGGGCGCCGAGGTGTTCACCGTCAAGCTCAACAACGCGACCGAGTTCGTGACGCGCTATCAGCCGCGACAGGACGCGCGCGACGAGAACAAGGTCATGCTGTTGACCGAGTTCGGCAACTGGGTAGCGCTCTCCAAGGACGCCATCGCGGAGATCACCTCCGAGACCGAGTCGCGCGGATTCGGCACCGTCCTCGACACGCGCACGATCGTCATCGGCTGGGCGCCGAACGACCGGCCCGATCCGAATGCCGCGCCCCCCGACCCGACGACGCAGCTCCTGAACTACCTCAAGGGCCGCGACTCCATGCCGGAGCAGGACTTCACCGTGCAGCAGTTCGTCAATACCGAGGGGGCGGGGGTGGGCGGCATTCCGGCGGCGGGCGTCACCTCGTCCGGCTCGAGCTCCTTCCCGGTCGGCGCCGGGGGCACCGCGGCGTTCGAGCCCTCGGTGATCGATCAGTAGCCCGGCGAGTCGAGCTTCGGCACCGCGCGTGCCAACCGGGAAGTCCGATCGGTGGACGCCGGCGACGGCCGCGGGCTAGACTGCCGGGAGCAACGGCCGTAGGTCCCCCGCTCTCCGGGGGTGGCTTCTTTGACATGACCGGCGCTCGACGCGGCGACGCGTGGGCGCCGGGTCGCCGTGGCCAAGGGAAGTCGGTGAGAGTCCGGCATGGCCCCCGCCACTGTGACCGGGGACGAAACCGAAGCGAAGCCACTGCTCGATTCCGATCGACGGGTCGGTCGAGTGGGAAGGCTCGGAAGTAGGCCGATCCGGAAGTCAGGAGACCTGGCGCACGGCGACGACACCGAAAGAGGAGCGTGTGATGCGCCCAATCTATCGGCCCGCGGGAACCGTCGGGGGATCGGTTCCGGAGGAGGGCCGCGTTTCCATTCCCCGTCCCGGTCAAGCTCGCCCCACGGTGGCGCTCCTCTGTGCGCTGCTCGGGGCCGGACCGGCCGTGGCGCAAGCCACCGGGGTGGCGCCGGAGGGCGCCGCGCCCGACGATCCGGCTCCGATCGAGGTATCGGAGAGCCTCACGGTGACCGGCACCCGGCTGCGCGACCGCGCGCCGCGCGCCGGCGGCCCGGAGCGCACGCTGCCGGCGCACGTGACCGTGCTGGAACGCGAGGAGATCGAGCGCGCCGCCGCGCGGACGCTGCAGGATCTCCTGGCCGTCCAGGCCGGGGTGATCCTGTTCGACGAGATCGGCGACGACGTCTCCAAGACCTTCGACCTGCGCGGCTTCGGTGGCTCGGGCACGCGGGTCTTTCTGAACGGCGCGCCGCTCAACGATCCGCGCAACAACTCTCTGGCGCTGGAGCTGGTGCCGCTCGCCCAGCTCGAGCGGATCGAGATCACCCGGGGCTCGACCGCCGCCCTCGCCGGGGGTGGCTCGGAGGCCGGAGTCATCAACCTCTGGACGCGCCGTGGCGGTTCTTTCGAGGGCTCGCTGGCGGTCGCCACCGGCGATTTCGGCACCCTCGAGGCGGGCGGGTCCGTGGCCGGCCGTTCGGGCGCCACCGACCTGGCGCTCACGGGCTCGCTCTACGACACCGACGGCTTTCGCCAGAACGCCGCCGGCGAGCTCGCCCGGCTGGGCGCCGACCTCGGGTGGGACCTGGGGGCCAACCAGCGGCTGGACCTGTCGCTGGTCGCTGGCGCCGCCGATTTCGGCAACCCCGGCGCCCTGACGGTCGCCGAGTACCGCGCCGACCCGGGCCGCTCGCCGTTCAACGCGCTCGACTTCACCGACGAGACGTTCACCCAGGCGGCGCTCAATCTCGCCTCGACGCCCGGCGAAAGGTGGTCTCTGGCGGTCAACCTCTTCGGCCGCGACCGGGGCACGGAGGCGCTCACCACCGGCCGCGCCGCGCCGGCCTTCGGCGGCTTCTTTCTGGACGCCGATACCTCGGTGATCGGCTCGACCGTGCAGCTCGGCCGGGGCGGCACCGAGTCGGGCGGCTACCTCACGCTCGGCCTCGAGTGGCTCGAAGGCGACACCGATGCCGCCGCCTTCGGCACGCCGCCCGGCGACCTCGCCCGGGTGTCGCCGGCCGGGCTGGCGTCGCGCAACACCACCGAGCGTCGGAGCGTGGGCCTCTATCTGCAGGAGCGCTGGCAGATCGCGTCGCGGCTGACGCTCACCGCCGGCGCCCGCTACGACCGCGACCAGGTCGCCTACCGGGAGGATTTTCCCGACCCGGTCAACGATGCCGCGCGCGAGTTCTCGGAGCTGTCGCTACGGGCGGGGCTCGCCGGCGCCCTCGGCCAGCGCCACAGCCTCTTCGCCTCGTTCGGCGAGGGGTTCCTGCCGCCGACCGTCGAGGAGCTGTTCTCGTTTCCCATGTTCGGCAGCAATCCCGGCCTGCGCCCGGAGGCCTCGAGCTCGCTCGAGGTCGGGTTTCGCGGCCGCTGGAAGGGCGGCCGCGACCTCGATCTGACGCTCTTCCGGGTGGACACCGAGGACGAGATCGTCTTCGATCCCGACTCGCCGCTCGGCCTGTTCGGAGCCAACGTCAACGTCGGCGAAGCGCGCCGCCGGGGCCTGGAGGCGTCGGCGCGGGTCGAGCTCGGCGAGCGGCTGCGGGGGTTCGCCAACCTGACGCTCATGGAGGCCGAGTTCCGCAACGGCGTCAACGCCGGCAACTCCCTGCCGCTGGTTCCGCGGCGGCGGCTGGCGCTCGGCCTCGACGCCGACCTGCCGCTGGCGCTCGATCTGCGGGCGGTGGCGCTGCGGGTCGGCGACCAGGTGCTCGACAACGACGACGCCAACGCCGCCGGCAGGCTCGACGGCTACACGGTGGTCAACGCCCGTCTGAGCTGGTCGCAGGGCGCGCTCGGGCTCTACCTGGACGCGCGCAACCTGTTCGACGAACGCTACGCGTCGCGCGGCATCTTCGCGTTCGATTTCCAGACCTTCACCAACGAGACGTTCGTCACCCCGGCGCCGGGCAGGCGGCTGATGGGCGGCCTGGAGTGGCGCTTCTAGCCGCCGCCGTCCGCGCGGCACCGGCCGCGCTGGCGGTCGCGCTCCTGGCCTGTGGCGCGAACGCGCCGGAGCCCGGGGACGGCACTCCCCGGCGCATCATCGCGGTGGCCCCGAGCGTCGTCGAGATCGTCTTCGATCTCGGCCTCGGCGAGCGGCTGGCGGGGGTGGGCGACTACGCGGTCTGGCCGCCGGAGGTGTCTTCCAAGCCGCGCATCGGCGGCCTGCTCGACGTCCGGCTCGAGAAGATCGTCGAGCTCGGCCCCGACCTGGCCATCCTGCTGCCGGGAGAGGAGAAGCTGGCGGCGCAGATGCGCGAGCTCGGCGTCGAGGTGCTCACCGTCGAGCACGAGTCGTTGGCCGACGTGGAGCGCTCGATGCTGAGCATCGCCGGGCGGCTGGGGGCCGAGGATGCCGGTCGCGAGCTGGCGGCCCGCTTCCGCCGGGAGCTCGCGCCGCGGCCGCTGCCGGTGGCGCGCCCGGTGCTGATCGCCATCACCCGCGACGCCGGCAACCTGGGCGAGGTCCTGGTCGCGGGTCCCGACACTTTTTACGATGAGCTGCTGAAGCTCCTGGGCGTGGCCAACGCCTTCGCGGGCTCCGAGCTGCGCTATCCCCAGGTGAGCGCCGAGGGGATCCTGCGCCACGCACCGCACGCCGTCGTCGAGCTGCAGCCGAAGCCGCTGTCGGTCGATGGCGAGCGGCGGTTGCTGTCGGACTGGCGGCGGCTGCCGCTGGTGCCGGCGGTCGAGCGGGACTGCCTGCGGGTGCTCGCCGGCGACCACGTCCTGCTGCCGGGTCCGCGCGTGACCCGGCTCTACCGCGAGCTGCGGCAAGCGCTGGCGAGTTGTCCGGGGGTCTCGGGATGACCAGCGCCGAGCCCGCCCTCGTGCACCTGGCCGGTGCCGGGTGGTCGGCGGGCGGTCGGTCGATCCTGGGGCCGATCGATCTCGAGGTCGAGCGCGGTGAGTGCCTGGTGGTCGTGGGGCCCAACGGCGCCGGCAAGACCACGCTCCTGCGCCTGGTCTCGGGGCTGCTCGAGCCGGCCCCGGGG
>JBFGLX010000053.1:0-14514 GCA_041575955.1 Thermoanaerobaculia bacterium | reverse complement strand
GGTCGAGGAACTCCCGGTAGTGCACCTCGTCCAGGATCAGGCCGGCGGCGAAGGCGCCCACGATCGGCGCCAGCTCGATGACGTTCGCGAGATAGGAGAGCAGGAAGCAGAAGGCGAGCGCCAGGGTCAGGAGCAGCCCCTTGATGCGCAGCCGGCTGGCGAGGCCGAAGACGCGCGGCGACAGCCAGGTGCCGATGACGATGGCGCCGATCAGGAAGCCCGCCGCCTTGCCGATGATCAGCGCGATCTGAAGGGTGGCCAGCTCGCCGCCGGTGTTGGCGGCCGAGATGACGCCCGAGACTACGGCCAGGATCACCAGACCGAGGACGTCGTCGATCACCGCCGCTCCGAGGACGATCTTCGACTCGCGGGCGTTGATCTTGCCGAGGTCCGAGAGCACCCGAGCGGTGATGCCGACGCTGGTCGCGCACAGGGTGGCGCCGATGAAGACGTGCACCAGCATCTCCTCGTTGGGCAGCATCCAGGCCGAGATCCCCAGCCCGAGGACGAACGGGGCGACGACGCCGAGAATCGCCACCAGCAGGCTCGAGGCGCCGACCGACAGCATCTCCTTGATGTTCGACTCCATGCCCACTTCGAAGAGCAGCAGGATCACGCCGATCTCGGCCAGGATCGCGATCCCCATGTCGGTCTTGAGGAATTCGAGCCCGTGGTAGCCGAACAGCGCCAGGTTGCCGAGGATCACTCCCGCCAGCAGCTCGCCCAGGACCGCCGGCTGATGGACGCGCTCGGCCAGCTCGCCGCCGAGCTTGGCCGCCAGCAGGATGATCACCAGCGCGACCAGCACCGGCGCCACCGGGCTGGCGTGGCCACCGCCGTGGCCTCCGCCGGCGTGCTCCTCGGTTGCCGTTGGCGACTCCGCGGCGGCATCGTCCGCGGTCGCGGCCGACCCACTCAGGAAGCCGGCGCCGGGGCCGAAGGCCACCAGCGCACCGAGCAGGGCGAGTGCCAGAAATGCTCTTCGCATCGTCGATCTCCTTGTCGAAGCGCCAATGGTATAGCAGGGCGCCGGCCGTGGGCAGGGTGAGAGGATATCGGACGCCGGCCAGACCCCGTCATGACTCCGCTTCTCGAGGACCTTTCTCGCACCTTGCGCACCAGCGAGCCGTACCGCGCCCTGCGCGGCGGCGCCGCCAGCGCCCGCCGTCTGCCGGTGCCGGCCGCGGCCTGGGTGCTCGAGCTCCTGGCCGGCGAGCGCGGCGGCCGGCATCTGGTGGTCGTGCCGCACGAGTCGGACGCCCTCGCCTGGGTCGAGGCGGCACGCCTGTTCGGCGGCACGGCGAGCTTCTTCTCGGTGCCGGGGCTCACCCCGTACCAGGAGACCGAGACCTCGCTGATGGTGCGCTGCGACGAGGCCCGGGCGCTGGCCGGCGTGTCGCAGCGGCGCCTGCGCACGCTGGTGTGCACGCCGCGCGCGCTCTTCCGCCGGCTGCCCACCGCGGCCGCGTTCGAGCGCTCGACGGTGCGCGTCAGGCCCGGCGACGACCTGGCGCCGCCGGCGCTGGCCGAGCACCTCGACGCCCACGGCTTCGCGCGTCGCGACCTGGTGACCGAGGTCGGCGAGTTCGCGGCCCGCGGCGGCGTCTTCGACGTCTTTCCGCCCGGCCAGCCCTGGCCGGTGCGGCTCGACCTGTTCGGCGACACCATCGAGTCGATCCGGCAGTTCGGCACCGCCGACCAGCGCTCCCGGGGCGAGCTCGACGCGGTCGATCTGCTGCCGCTGACGCTCTTCCGCGCGGACGCCGACAGCGCCCGCCGGCTGGCCGAGGTGCTCAGCGCGCGTCTCGGGGCGGCGGCGGGAATCGAGGTCGCGGAGAAGATCGAGGCACTGCGCCAGCGCGGCCGGTTCCCGGGCTGGGAGAACTACCTGCCGCTGCTGGAAGAGGAGACCGCGGGGCTGGTCGACCTGTTCGGCGCCGGGACGGCGGCCGGGGGCGCGCCGGGCCCGGACGCGGGGGAGGGCTCCTGCTCGATCGTCGTCTACCGGCCCGAAGAGGTAACGGCCGAGGCCGAGGCCCATGCCGCCACCCTCGCGGCCGACTTCGAGGCCCGGCGCGCGCACCATCAGCTGGCGCTGCCGCCCGAGGAGCTGGAGCTGCCGCTCGACCGCGTCCGCGGTTGGCTGGGCGGCGCCCGGCTGCGCATCGAGGAGTCGGCGCTCGCCGCCACGGGCATCGACTTCGGCGCCGCCGCTACCGACGTCCTGCACGGCCAGCTGCCGCGCTTTCCGCGCGAGGTGGAGACCGCGGCGGCGCGCGGCGACCGCCTGGTGATCGTCCACGCCCCGGAGCACCGCGGACGGCTGGAGGAGCTGTGCGAGAGCTACTCGATCCGGATCGGCGCCGGCGGCGTCGAGCTGGCCGAGGGGGAGCTCCAGCGCGGCTTCCGGATGCCCGCCGCGGGCGCGGCGATCTTCGGCGAGCATCAGCTGTTCGCCCGCGTGGCGGCGCCACGTCCACGGGCCGGTCCGCGCTACGGGCCGTTCGTGTCGACGCTGCGCGACCTCAAGGTCGGAGACTACGTCGTGCACACGGATCACGGCATCGGCCAGTTCGTCGGCCTGCGGGCGGTGGGCGAAGACGACGGCCGGCAGGGCCCGGTGCCGGCGACGATCGGCGGCGGTGCGCCGCCCGGACCGGCCTCGGTCGAGGTGATGGAGCTCCGGTACGCCGGCGACCGGTCGCTGCTGCTGCCGCTCAGCCGCATGGACCTGATCCAGAAGTACAGCGGCATCGAGGGCGTCGCCGCCAAGCTCGACAAGCTCGGCGGAACGTCGTGGAACCGCACCAAGGCGCGGGTCAAGGCCGGCATGCGGCGGCTCGCCGGGGACCTGCTCAAGCTCTACGCCGAGCGCCGGCTGGCCCGGGCGCCGGCGATGCCGGCGGGGAGCGACCTCGAGACGCAGTTCGACGCCGCGTTCGACTACGAGGAGACGCCGGACCAGCTCGAGGTCATCGCCGCGATCCGGTCCGATCTCGAGCAGGAGCGGCCGATGGACCGATTGCTGTGCGGCGACGTCGGCTTCGGCAAGACCGAGGTCGCCATGCGGGCGGCGCTCAAGGTCGTCGTCGGCGGCTATCAGGTGGCGGTGCTGGCGCCGACCACGATCCTCGCCGACCAGCACCTCGAGACCTTCCGCCAGCGCTTCGAAGGCTTGCCGGTGCGGATCGAGATGATCTCGCGCTTCCGCTCGCCGGCGGACGTCAAGGAGATCCGGGAGAGCGCCGCCGCCGGCAAGGTGGATATCCTGATCGGCACCCACCGGCTGCTCAGCCGCGACGTCGACCTGCCCAGGCTCGGCCTGCTGATCGTCGACGAGGAGCAGCGCTTCGGCGTCGCCCAGAAGGAGCTGCTCAAGGAGCTCAAGAAGAACGTCCACGTGCTGGCGCTGTCGGCCACGCCGGTGCCGCGCACCCTGCAGATGTCGCTCGCCGGCGTCCGCGACCTGTCGGTGATCGAGACGCCGCCGCAGGATCGGATGGCGGTGGAGACCGCGATCGCGCCCTTCTCGGGCGAGCTCATCCGCGAGGCGATCGAGCACGAGCTCGACCGGGGCGGCCAGGTCTACTACGTCTTCAACCGGGTCCAGGGGATCGAGGAGATCGCCGGGTACCTGCGCGAGCTGATGCCGTCGATCCGGCTGACCATCGGCCATGGCCAGCTCAACGAGCAGGAGCTGGCCGAGCGCATGCACGCCTTCAAGCGCGGCGAGCACGACGTGCTGCTGGCGACCACGATCATCGAAAACGGCATCGACATCGCCAACGTCAACACCATGATCATCCACCGGGCCGACCGCTTCGGGCTGGCGCAGCTCTACCAGCTGCGCGGCCGCGTCGGCCGCAGCAACATGCTCGCCTACTGCTATCTGCTGGTGCCGTCGATGAGCCACCTGTCGCAGACGGCGCGCGAGCGGCTGGCGGCGATTCGCGAGTTCACCGAGCTCGGCGCCGGCTTCCGCGTCGCCGCCCGCGACCTGGAGATCCGGGGGGCGGGCAACCTGCTGGGCGCCGAGCAGAGCGGTCACATCGCGGCGGTCGGCATCGAGACCTATCTCAAGATGCTCGAGGAGACCGTGCGCGAGCTGCGCGGTGAGGCGGTCGAGGAGGCGGTGTCGACGGCCATCGACCTGCCGGTGCTGACCACCATTCCCGAGAGCTATGTCGACGACGCCAACCTGCGGCTGGAGCTCTACCGCAGGATCGCGGCCGGCGGAGCGAGCGAAGAGGATCTCCTGGCCGAGCTGCGCGACCGCTTCGGCCCGCCCCCCGCCGAGGTGCTGCGGCTGGTCGAGCTGGCGGCGCTCAAGCGTCGCGCCGAGCGCCTCCGGGTACAGTCGATCTCCGCCCGCGGGCGGACGCTGCAGATCCGCCTGCGCTCCGACGCCAAGGTCGACGTCGAGCGCCTGATTCGCCTGGTCTCCGAGAGCGACAACGCCACCTTCACCCCGAGCGGCGTGCTGTCGATCGCCGGCCTCGACTCGGACCGCATGCTGCCGCAAGCAAAGACGATCTTCGCTGCTATCGAAGAAGGGGAGGGCCCGCCCCTTTCAACCCCTCCATGACCGGGCAGTGCCGTCGACTCCGAATCGCGCCGATCGGCGCCCCTGCCGATCGTGGCGTCTGGAGTACCATCGGCCCGTGGTTCGGCGGACGCGCTCGCTCCTGCTGCTCCCGGCGCTGCTCGCGGCCTGCGGCGACGAGCTGCCGGCGCCCGACATCGTGGCGCGGGTGGGGGGCGAGGAGATCGGCCTCGCCACCTTCGAAAACTACCTCGAGTCGAGCTCGATCGACCTCGACGCGGGCCTCGACGACCGGGTCCTGAGCCAGCTCTTCGACCAGTTCCTCGACGAGACGCTGGTCCTGCGCCTGGCGATCGAAGACGGTATCGTGACCCCGGACGCCAGCCGCCGGGACGCGCTCGAGATGCTCGTCCGGCTGCGGGCCGCCGACGAGCCCGACGCCGAGCGGGTGCGGCTCTACCATCAGGCGCACGCCGACCGCTTCAGCCGGCCCGAGCGGGTGCGCCTCAGCCAGATCCTGGTCGACAGCCGGGCCGCGGCCGAACGCGCCCTCGAAGAGCTCCGGTCGGGCGTGCCGTTCCCGGAGGTGGCCCGGCGCCTGTCGACCGAGCCGGCCGCGGCGATCGGCGGCGACCAGGGCTTCCTGGCCCGCGACGACCTTCCGCCGGCCTTCGTCGAGACCATCTTCGACCTCGGGATCGGCGAGATCAGCGAGATCGTCACCGCCGACTACGGCTTCCACATCTTCCAGGTGACCGACCGGCGCCCCGCCGAGGTGGTGACCGAGCAGGAGGCGGTCGGCGAGATCCGTGAGCACCTGCGGCGCACCGAGTCGGCGGAGATCCGCCTGGCGCTGGTTGAGGAGGCGCGAGCCCGGTACAATACGTCGGTCTATGCGAGCAACCTGCCATTCGACTACCGGGGAGTTCACGCGCGGGACGGCGGCCGCCCGGCTCCGTAGGCTCGCGCCGCTGCTGCTGGCCGGCTGCGTCGCGGCCCTGCCGGCGCTGGCCGAGACCAACCGGATCGTCGTCCGGGTCAACGACCGGATCGCGACGCTGCGGGACTACGAGGACGCCCGCCGGCAGCTGATCGAGGCCTTGCGCAGGTCCGACCTGCCGCCCGAGCGGCTCCAGCGGCGGCTGGCCGACGTCGGCGTCGAGGTGATGAGCGACATCTTCGAAGAGCTGCTGCTGCTGTCGCGAGCGGACCAGATCGATGCCGAGCCGAAGCGCGAGGAGATCCAGGCGGCGGTCGAGCGAGCCAAGGAAGGGGCCGGCATCCAGGACGACGAGGAGTTCGTGCAGGCGCTGGCGGCTTCGGGCTTCACCCTCGATACCTTCTACGAGCACATCAAGAAGAACCTGACCATGAACGGCGTCATGGGGCGCGAGATCCGGCCGCGCATCCGGCTCACCGAGGAGGACCTCCGGCGCTACTACCAGCTGCACCTCGAGGACTACCGGGTGCCGACCCGGCTCGAGGTGCGCGAGGTCGTCATTCTCGACAGCGCCACCACCAGCGCCGAAGGCCGCGCTTCGATCGCCCAGGACATCCGCGAGCGGCTGGTCGCCGGCGAGCCGCCCGACGAGGTGGTGTCGAGCTACGTCGACAAGGGACTGACCACGGCCTGGATCGATCTCGGCTGGGTGAGTGCGGGCGACCTCGACCCGGCTCTCGAGGAGGCGATCTGGGACCTCGAGGCCGGCGAGTTCAGCGCCGCCGTGCCGGCCCGCGGCGGGCTGCACCTCTGCCAGGTGCTCGACCGGAAGGAGGCGACCATCCAGGAGTTCTCGGAGGTCGCGGAGGCGATCGAGCGGCAGGAGACCGACCGCAGATTCCAGACCGAGATCGGCGAGTACCTGGCCGAGCTCGAGCGCAACTCCTACGTCGTGATCGAGCCGCCACCGGAGGCGGCGGCGTTCCGCTCGGTGCTGGAGCGTCGTCGCGAAGAGGGCCTGGAACTCGACGAGCGCCAGGCGGCGCTGGCGGGCGCCGGGCTCGCCGTCACCCAGCCCGCCGAGCCCGCCGCGCCCGCGGAGACACCGGATGAGCCACCGGAGGACCCGGAGGACCCGCCCCGCTAGGCGGGCCCGCGACCGCTCGCGGCATCGCTGCTGATCTCGGCGCTGCTCGCTCCAGCCGCCGCTCCGGCGGCCCCGCAGGCCATCGACAGCCCGACCTGCTGCCCGCCTTCACCCTGCAGGCCGCGACCAGCCCGACCTTCTCACCTCCTCGACGTCTGCTCGATACGCCTGCGTCGTCCTCGGTCGCAAGCCTCGCATCTCCAGACATTTGCGGCCTTCTGCATCGAACGTTGGTGAGAAGGTCGGGCTAGCTGAATCTGCCGCGCTTTGCTCCAGTCGGGCTCCCCGACGCAGGTCGAGTGCGCCACTTGGTGGCCTAGAGTGGAAAATATTGGACAGAAGTGGCCAATTCCTGCTAACCTCCTCCAGATTCGCTTGTTAGTGGACGGGCGGTGTCCATGTTTCGTGGAAGTGCGTCGGCAAAGATCGACTCGAAAGGCCGTTTAAAGGTCCCAACGGGCTTTCGCCGTGTTCTCGAAGAACGATACGGGCGCGAGGTTTTCGTCACCTCCGTGCTGGGCGACGCCGCGCTCATCTACCCGCTGGTCGTCTGGGAGGAGTTCGAGGAGCGGCTCGCCAAGCTCCCGTCCACCGACCGGACGAAGCGCCGATTCCTCGAACGGGTCGGCTACTACGGACAGCAGACTCAGCTCGATGCGCAAGGTCGAGTCGTAATACCCCAGATCCTCAGGGAGAGCGCCGACATGGCTGGTGAGGCAGTGGTCAGCGGCCGGCTCGATCACCTGGAGGTCTGGAACCACCAACGGCTTCTGGATCGGTTCGCGGAGGAGAAGTTCTCCGAGGAGGACTTTGCTTACCTTACCGAACGGGGAGTCTAGGAGGTTCGACCCGGCCGGGCGCCGCGGTCTGAGTCGGAGCGGCGAGCGTGCAGCACCTGCCAGTTCTGTTGCGGGAGTCGCTCGAGTTCTTGGCGCCGGAGCGCGGCGGAGTCTATGTCGACTGCACGATGGGTCCGGGAGGTCATGCCGAGGCGCTGCTCGAGCGGGCGCCCGAGGCGCGGCTGGTCGGCATCGACCGCGACCCGGATGCGATCCGCCTGGCCGCCGAGCGGCTGGCGCCCTTCGCGGATCGGCTGCGCCTGGTCACCGGCGAGTTCGGCCAGGTCAAGCGGCTGCTGGCCGAGCTCGGGATCGAGCGCGTCGACGGCGGCTTCCTCGCCGATCTCGGCGTCTCGTCGATGCAGCTCGAGACGGCCGAGCGCGGCTTCAGCTTTCAGCGCGACGGGCCGCTGGACATGCGCATGGGTGCGGGCGAAGTGACGGCGGGGGACATCGTTAACGGCTATCAGGAGGGGGAGCTGGTGCGGATCTTCAAGGACTACGGCGAGGAACGCAGAGCACGACGGATCGCGCGGGAGATCGTGGAGCGGCGAGCCCGCAAGCCGCTGGAGACCACCGGCGAGCTGCGCGAGCTCATCGCCCGGGTCTCGGGCCCCCGGCGACACGGCCAGGGCCGGCGCATCGATCCCGCGACCCGGGTCTTCCAGGCGCTGCGCATCGAGGTCAACGAGGAGCTGTCGGGCCTGGCAGCGCTCCTCGACCAGACCGTCGAGCTGCTCGAGCAGGATGGCCGCCTGGTGGTCATCTCGTACCACAGCCTGGAGGACCGGATCGTCAAGCACACCCTGCGCGGCATGGCCCGCGGCGAGGTCGACGAGACCACCGGCCGGACTCGCTCGGAGACCCGCGTGATCGAGCTCCTGACCGGCAAGCCGGTGCGGCCGCAACCGGAGGAAGTGGCGGCGAACCCGCGCTCGCGCTCGGCGCGCCTGCGCGCCGCCCGGAGGATCTAGCTCCCTTGCGCAACGCCTACGCCGTCCGGCGCCCCGTGATCAACCCCTACCTCGTGCGCGAGCGCGACCGCCGGCGGCATCGCGAGCTGGCGACGGTGCTGGCGATCAGCCTGGCCGTCGTAGCCTGCCTCATCGTCTACGTCTGGGTGCACGTCGAGCTGCTGCGCGTCGGTTACCGCGTGCACGTCCTCGACCAGCGGCTCGGCGAGGCGCTGCGCCGCCAGAGCCTGCTCGAGCTCGAGACCGGCTACCTGTCGAGCCCGCGGCTGATCGAGGAGCGGGCGGTGCGCGAGCTCGGGATGCGCCAGCCCGATCTCTCGCAGGTGATCTTCGAGCGGGAGGCCCGGTGAAGAGCCGCCTGATCATCGTTCTCGTCTTGCTCGGCGCCTGGGCTGGTCTGATCACCGCCCGTCTGTACCAGCTCCAGGTTGCCGAGCACGACCGCTACCGAGAGATCGCCGAGCGCCAGCAGCGCGACGACCTTACGATCGAGCCGCCCCGGGGCTCGATCCTCGATGCCCGGGGGCGCGAGCTGGCGGTGTCGGTGACGGTCGATTCCGCGTTCGTCGATCCGAGCGGGGTCGACGACCCCGAGGGGCTCGCGGCGCGTCTCTCCAAGGTCCCGGGGATCGACGGCCGGGCGCTGACACAGGCGCTCGGGCGGGCGAGGCACTTCGCCTGGGTCGGGCGCAAGCTCGACCCGAAGGTCGCGGCGGCGCTGCGCGAGCTGGGCGAGCCCGGCCTGCACTTTCTCCACGAGAGCCGGCGGTGCTACCCGATGGGCAGACTGGCCGGCTCGGTGCTCGGATTCGTCGGCCTCGATCCCCACGGTCTCGAAGGGCTGGAGGCGCGCTTCGAGCGCCAGCTCGCGGGCAACGCGGTCGAGCGAACGGTCCTCCGGGACGCTCTCGCCGGCACCGTACTGGTGCCGGCGATGTCGTTCTCGGAGGCCAAGCCGGGGCTCGATCTCCACCTGACGATCGACGCCTCGATCCAGCACATCGCCGAGCGCGAGCTGCGCGCCGCCGTCGCTCGGCATCGCGCCGCGAGCGGCAGCGTGGTGATCCTCGACCCCTGGAGCGGCGCGGTCCTGGCGATGGCCTCGGCGCCCGACTTCGACCCCAACGCGTTCCACCGCGCCGGCAGCGAGCAGTGGCGTAACCGGGTGGTCAGCGACGCGTTCGAGCCCGGCTCGACCTTCAAGGTGATCACCGCCGCGGCGGCGCTGGAGGCCAACCTGGTCGATCCGTCCGACGTCTTCGACTGCGAGAACGGCGGCATGAACGTCAAGGGGAAGTGGATCAACGATCACAAGCCGTTCGGCGATCTCAGCCTGCGCGAGGTGATCGCTCTGTCGAGCAACGTCGGTGCGATCAAGCTCGGCTTGATGGTCGGCGACGACGCGCTCTACGAGCAGATCCGCGCGTTCGGCCTCGGCCGGCCGACCGGGATCGACCTGCCCGGCGAAAGCTCCGGCATCGTCCACCCGGTCGAGCGCTGGGGGCGGCGCGACTGCGCCTACATCTCGTTCGGCCAGGGCGTCTCGCTGACCTCGCTGCAGCTCGCCGGGGTGTTCGCGGCGATCGCCAACGGCGGTCATCTCTACCAGCCGTACGTGGTCGCCGGGCTGGCCACGAACGGCCGCGTTGAGCCGCTGGTCGAGCGCCCGGTGCTGCAGGGGCGGCCGATCGATGCGGCCACCGCCCTGACCCTCGAGCGGATGCTCGAGGCGGTGGTCGAGGAGGGCACCGGCAAGGCCGCGGCGGTGCCCGGCTACCGGGTGGCGGGGAAGACCGGCACCGCGCAGATGGCGGTCGACGGAGGCTATGCCGCCAACCGCTTCATCGCCAGCTTCGCCGGTTTCGTCCCGGCGCGCAATCCGGCGCTGGTCGCGGTGGTGCGCATCGACGAGCCGCGCGGCGCCTACCACGGCGGCGACGTCGCCGCGCCGGTCTTCAGCGCGATCGCCGAGCAGGTGTTGGTCTATCTCGGCGTGCCTCCCGACCGCGAGGCGCCGGCGCTCTGGCCGGGTGAGATCGTCGCCGAGCTGCAGCCGGCGCCCGCCGAGCCCGCCGTCACCGTTGCGCCGGTGGCGGCGCCGGCACCCAAGCGAGCCAAGGAGACCGTCGCCGGCGAGTGAGACCGGGCCGATGAATCTCATGCAGCTGATCGCCGATCTGCCCATCTCGGGAGTGCTCGCCGACGCCGGCAAGGAGCTGCAGGTCGGCGGCATCACCCACGACTCGCGGCGGGTGACCGCCGGCGACCTGTTCGTGGCGATCGCCGGCGAGCGTTACGACGGCCGCGTATTCGCCGCCGACGCCGCGGCGCGCGGCGCGGTGGCGGTGGTCGGCGCCGGCGAGGCGCCCGCCGACCTGCGCATCCCCTGGCTCGAGGCCGACCGCCCGCGCGAGCTGCTGGGCCCGCTGGCGGCGCGCCTCTACGGTCATCCCGACCGCGAGCTCCTCACCGTCGGCGTCACCGGCACCAACGGCAAGTCGACCGTGGTGGCGCTGCTGGGCGCGATCCTCGACGCCGCCGGCCGGCCGGCGGGCCGCATCGGCACCCTCGGCTACCGCTTCGGCGACCGGCACTTCGACGGCGACCGGACCACCCCCGAGGCGTCGGACCTGTTCCGCACCCTGCGCGCCATGGTCGACGCCGGCGCCGCCTCGGTGGCGATGGAGGTCTCGTCTCACGCCCTGCGCCTGGGCCGGGTCGCCGGCATGGCCTTCGACCTCGGGCTGTTCACCAATCTCACCCGCGACCACTTCGACTTTCACGGCGGCTTCGAGGACTACTTCGCCGCCAAGCGACGCCTGTTCGAGCAGCTGGCGCCGGGCGGCAAGGCGGTGATCAACATCGCAGACGCCTACGGCCGCCGCCTGGCCAGGGAGCTCGAGGCCGGCGCCGAGATCGTCACCTACGGCGGCGCCGGCGACGTCGTCTGCCGCGCGGCGAAGCTCGACGCCGACGGCATCCGAGCCACCTTCGCGACGCCGCGCGGAGCGCTGGCCGTGGAGTCGCGGCTGCTGGGCCGCTACAACCTGGAGAATCTGACCGCCGCGGTGGCCGCGGCCGTGGCGCTCGACCTGCCGCGCGCGGCGATCGCGGCGGCGCTCGCGAGCTTTGCGCCGCTGCCCGGGCGCATGGAGCCGATCGACGCCGGCCAGGACTTTCCGGTGCTGATCGACTACGCGCACACCGACGCGGCGCTCGAGGCGGCGATCCGGTCGCTGAAGAGCTTCGCCGACCGCAAGGTCATCCTGGTCTTCGGCTGCGGCGGCGATCGCGATGCCGGCAAGCGGATGCTGATGGGCCGCGTCGCCGGCGAGCTGGCCGAGCTGCCGATCGTCACCTCCGACAATCCGCGCGGCGAAGATCCGCTGCGCATCATCTCGGCGGTCGAAGAGGGCCTCAAGCTGAGTGGCAACGAGAGCTACCGGGTGGTGCCCGATCGCCGCGAGGCGATCCGCCGCGCGGTCGCGCACGCGGGCCCCGAATGGGCGGTGCTGGTCGCCGGCAAGGGGCACGAGGAGGTTCAGATCGTCGGCGATCGGCAGCTGCCGTTCTCCGACCGGCAAGAGCTCGAGCGGGCACTGGAGGAGCGCCGTGGCGCAGGGCAGCGTGAATGACGCGGCGGCGGCGATGGAGGGCCGGGTGATCGGCGATGCGAGCCGGAACTGGTCCGGCGCGGCGCTCGACTCGCGCCAGGTCGTCGGCGGCGAGCTCTTCTTCGCGCTGCCGGGCGAGCGCACCGACGGCCACCGGTTCGTCGGCCAGGCGCTGGAGCGGGGCGCCGCGGCCGCGGTCGTCCAGCGCGACCTCGAGGTCGCCCCGGGCGGCACCCTGATCCGCGTCGACGACACCTTCGAGGGGCTGCACGCGCTCGCCCGCGCGGTCCGCTCGCGGCTGCCCGAGAAGCTGGTGGCGGTGACCGGATCGGCCGGCAAGACGACCACCAAGGAGCTGCTGGCGGCGATGCTCGGCCGCCGCTTCAAGGTGGCGCGCAACCCCGGCAACCTCAACAACCTCTACGGCTTCCCGCTGGCGCTGCTCGGGGTCGAGGAGGGCACCGAGTGGATGGTCGCCGAGATGGGCATGTCGACCCCGGGCGAGCTCGGGCGGCTCAGCCGGCTCGGCCGGCCGGACGTCGCCCTGTTCACCAACGTGCGGCCGGTGCATCTCGAGTTCTTCGGCAGCCTGGCCGCGATCGGCGACGCCAAGGCCGAGCTGCTCGAAGGTCTCGAGGCCGACGGCCTGGTGATCGCCAACGCCGGCGACCCGGAGGTGGTGCGGATCGCCGGACGCCACGCCGGACGCGTCGTCTGGTACGGCCTCGAGGGCGCCGCGGACTACCGTGCGACCGGCATCCAGCCGCTGCCGGCGCCGGCAGTGGGCAGCCGGCTGACGCTGGTGACCCCCGCCGGCTCGCTGGCGGTCGAGCTCGCCCTCTACGGGCGCTTCAACGTCGAGAACTTCCTGGCCGCCGCGGCCTGCGCGCTGGAGCTCGGCGTGCCGCCCAAAGAGGTGGCGGCGGCGGCGGCCGAGATCGCACCCGCCGCCCGGCGCGGCGTCGTCCACCGGCTGGCCGGCGACGTCGTGATCGTCGACGAGAGCTACAACTCCAACCCGGACGCCTGCCGCCAGGCGCTCGCGGCGGCCCGCGGGCTGCCGGCACGGCGGCGCTGGGCGGTGCTGGGCGACATGCTGGAGCTCGGCCCCGAGGCCGCGGGCTTCCACCGCGAGGTCGGCGCCTACGCCGCCCGGCTCGGCTTCTCGCCGGTCTTCGGTGTCGGCGAGCTGGCGCGCGATCTGGTGGCGGGCGCGGCGGCGGCGGGCGTCGAATCGGGCTGGTACGCGGATGCGGCGGCGGCCGAGGCGCTGGCCGGGCGGCTCCAGCCTGGCGATCTGGTCCTGGTCAAGGGCTCGCGCGGCGTCGGCCTCGAGCGCGTCGTCGCCCGGCTGCTCGCGGCGGAGGACGCTGGCTGATGCTCTATCACCTGCTCTATCCGCTCAACGAGCAGTTTGCGGTGCTCAACGTCGTGCGCTACCTGACCTTCCGCGCCGCCGCCGCGGTGGTCACGGCGCTGGTGCTCACCCTGGTCCTGGGTCCCGGGTTCATCCGCTGGCTGCGGCGGCTCTCGATCGGCCAGAACATCCGCGCCGAGGGGCCGGAGAGCCATCAGCAGAAAGCCGGCACGCCGACCATGGGCGGCGTGCTGATCCTGTTCTCGATGGTCGTGCCGACGCTGCTGTGGGCGCGGCTCGACAACGTCTACGTCTGGTTGGCGCTGGCCGTGACCATTTTGTACGGCGGCATCGGCTTTGCCGACGACCTGCTGAAGGTCAGGCGCGGCCGTAACCAGGGTCTGACAGCAATGGCAAAGTTCGTTCTTTTGGCGTCGGTGGCCGCTGCGGGCGGGATGTTCCTCATGTATCTGCCCAACGACTACAACTTCAGTCCCACCATAGCTTTCCCCTTCTTCAAGACCGCGGTATTTAACGTCGGCCTACTCTACATTCCGTTCGTGGCGCTCGTTCTGACCGGGTCGTCCAACGCCGTCAACCTCACCGACGGCCTCGACGGTCTGGCGATCGGCGCCACGATCATCGCCGCGGCCACCTACGCCATCTTTACCTATATCGCCGGGAACTCCGTCGTCGCGGGGTACCTCCAGGTCCCCTACGTCCGCAGCGTCGGCGAGGTGGCCATCTTCTGTGCCGCCCTGGTCGGCGCCAGCCTCGGCTTCCTCTGGTTCAATGCCCATCCCGCCGAGGTGTTCATGGGCGACGTCGGGTCGCTCGCCATCGGCGGCGCAATCGGCATCGTCGCCGTGCTCTCCAAGCAGGAGATGGTGCTGGTGCTGGTCGGCGGACTGTTCGTCCTCGAGGCGCTGTCGGTGATCGTCCAGGTCGCCTCGTTCAAGCTGACCGGCCGGCGCGTGCTGCGCATGGCTCCGATTCACCACCACTTCGAGCTCGAGGGCTGGGCGGAGTCGAAGATCATCGTGCGCTTCTGGATCCTGGCGATCCTGTTCGCCCTGATCAGCCTCTCGACCCTGAAACTG
>JBFGLX010000052.1:0-14664 GCA_041575955.1 Thermoanaerobaculia bacterium | reverse complement strand
TTCCGTTCCGAGAGCAAGACGTGTCAAGTAGCCCCTCGAGATTCGAACAAGCGAGTGCCGGGCGGGGGCGTCCTTCTCCCCCCGGGAGGGAGGGAGAGGGACTCGGGTACCGGGCGGGCGGGGAGGGTGAGGGGGGAGATCCGATGACCGGCGAGCTGACCGCGGTCGCGATGAGTGGCGGCCTCGACTCCTCGGCGGCCGCCTGGCTGCTGTCGCGCAACGGCGGGCGGGTGGTCGGGCTGTCGATGCTGCTCTGGGACCGCTCCACGGAGGCGACGCACGGGCGCTGCTGCGGCGCCCTCGACCTGGGCGACGCACGGCGGGTGGCGCGGCACTGCGGGATCCCGCACTACACGCTGAGGATGGAAGGGGAGTTCCGCGCCCGGGTCGTCGAGCCCTTCGTGGAGGACTACCTCGCCGGCAGGACGCCGATCCCGTGCACCGGCTGCAACACCTGGATCAAGTTCGACCTCTTCTGGGAGCGGGCGCGCGCCCTGGGGGCCACACGCATGGCCACCGGCCACTATGCGCGCATCCTCGACGGCCCCGACGGCCTCGAGCTGCACACGGCGGTCGACAGCGCCAAGGACCAGAGCTACTACCTGTTCGAGCTCGGCCAGGAGCAGCTCGCGGCGGCGAGCTTCCCGCTGGGCGGCAAGACCAAGGCCGATGTGCGGGCGCTGGCCCGCGAGGCAGGCCTGGCGGTCGCCGGCAAGGGCGAGAGCATGGAGATCTGCTTCGTCGCCGGTGGCGTGCGCGAGTTCATCGAGGAGCAGGTCGCCGAGCGCCCGGAGCGCTTCGCGGGCGCGGTGCTCGGCGGGTCGAGCCGGGTGGTCGACCGCGCGGGGCGCGTCCTGGGCGAGGCCGAGCCCTACTACCGCTACACCGTCGGGCAGCGCCGGGGCCTCGGAGTCGCGGCGCCGGAGCGGCTCTACGTGCTTGGCGTCGAGCCGCGGCAGAACCGGGTGACGGTCGGCCCCGAGAGCGAGCTGCTCGCCCGCGGTCTCGTGGGCGAGCGGCTCCACTGGATCGGCCGCCCGCCCGCGGGCCAGATCGAGGCCACGGTCAGGATCCGCTCACGCCACCCGGGCGTCCGGTCGGCGATCCGGCCGCTCGCCGAGCGCCGGGTGGAGATCGAGTTCGAAACCCCCCAGCTCGCCGTCACCCCCGGCCAGGCGGCGGTCTTCTACGACGGCACTCGGGTGCTGGGCGGCTGCTGGATCGGGTCGGCGAGCTAGCCGGCCGCCGATCGCGGCGTGCCACCCGCTGGGGTAGCGCTTCCTGCTGGGGGCGTCGCGTAGGGTCTGAGTAGAGAAGATCTCGATACGCGAAGGAGGACCATGCCATGTCGGATGTGTCGCTGTGTGTCTACTGCTGGTATCCGATCATCTTTCGCTACAGGCCGCCCCGGATGTACCACATGCCGTCGGGCTGGCACTGCTGGTCGGGGCGCCGGGGTGGGTCGGGAGCGCGAAGCGTGAAGCACGCTCACCGGAGGATTCCCACCACGACCCCGATCAAGGAGCGCCGGCCGCTGGTGGCCAAGGCCGTCGAAAGGTACGAGGCCTACCTCGGCAGCGGCAACCCGAAGCCGCTCCTGGTCTACCTCAAGCGGGAGCTGCGCGCGCACCGTGGTGACGTTGTGCGCGATTTCCTGGGCTACCTGGCGGAGCCGGAGATGGAGTCGCGCGAGCGCGACTCGCTGGTGCTCAAGCTGATCGCCACGCCGGAGTGGCACGGCCTGGTCGAGGAGGTCGCCGAGGCCGCCTGAGAAGAGGCAGCGGGGGTCGTGGGTCCGTTTGCCGGGATCTCCCTTCCTGGACTGGCTCGCGCCCCTTCCGAAAGCGGCAGAGCTCGGTTCCGGGGTGGGGGCGCTAGCCTGCCCTCGGCCGCGCGGTGTATCGTGCGGCGATACCTGGCGACTGGGGGTGCGGCTCGTCCAACGCGACTGACATCACGTTCTTCCTGGCCGACGAAGGGGGTCTCGATGGACTGCGCGGCCTGGATCCCGACGAGGCCTGGCGAACGTTCAGCTGCGGGCAGTACAACTGGGTGCTGCAGACCTACCTGCGGCTGGCGCGTGCCGGCGTGGCGGTGGCGCTGTCCGACCGGCTTCCCGAGCGCGGCCTGGCCGTCTTCCACGCCCGGCAGCGCCGGTCGCTGATGGCCCAGGGCCGGCCGCCGGCCGGGGTGATCCTGGTCGGCCTGCGCGGCGACAACCGCGACCCGCTGATCGCCGATTTCGAGGTGCTGCAGAACGGCCGCTTCGCCGACGGCCGGCGCCGTTTCTTCGTGCCGCACTGGCCCCAGCCGGGCCTCGAGCCGCGCGATCCGGGGCGCGGCGCCACCATCCGGCGCGTCGAGTACAAGGGCTGGACGGGAAATCTCGATCCGGGCTTCCAGGCGCCCGGGTGGCAGCGCTTTCTCGCCGAGCGCGGCATCGAGTGGCGGATCGACGGCGCCGGCTTCCCGCGCGACGACCTGGGCCCGATCGAGTTCGACTGGCGCGACTACCGAGAGGTCGATCTGCTGTTGAGCGTGCGGCCGCCCCGCCGGCGCCACCGCTACTGCAAGCCGGCGAGCAAGCTTTACAACGCCTGGCTCGCCGGGGTGCCGGCGATTCTCGGCCCGGAGTACGCCCTGAGAGAGATCAGGCGCTCGAGCCTCGACTACATCGAGGTGGCGAGCGTCGCCGAGGCCGAGGACGCCGTGCGGCGGCTGGTCGAGGATCCCGAGCTTTATCGGGCGATGGTCCGGCACGGTTTCGAGCGGGCGCGGGAGTACAGCGTGGAAGCGACGCTCGAGCAGTGGATCGAGCTCCTGACCGAGACCATCCCGGCGCTCGCCGCGGAGGGCCGCCTGGGGCCGACCCGCCGGCTGCCGTTCTCCGGGCAGCGGGTGCTGCGCAGGGTCGGAGCCCTGCTGGCGCTGCGCTCGGTTCGCTAGCCTGCAGGCGATCCGGTCAGCCGCCGCCGACGACGATCGTGAGCTCGCCCTTGATCGACGCGCGCTCGCCGAGCGTGGCGGCGAGCTCCGCGAGGGTGCCGCGCAGCACCTCCTCGTGGAGCTTGGTCAGCTCGCGGGTCACCGCCGCCGGCCGGTCGCCGAGCTCGGCCCGGGCATCCTCGAGGCTCGGCACCAGCCGGTGGGGCGACTCGAAGAACACCAGGGTGTGCTGGAGCGCGGCGAACCGGGCGTAGAAGCGGCGCCGCTTGCCGCTCTTCGGTGGCGGGAAGCCGGCGAAGGTGAACGGATGCGGCGGCAGCCCGGAGATCACCAGGGCCGCCAGGATCGCGGAGGCGCCGGGAATCGGCTCGACCCGCACCCCGGCCGCCGCCGCCGCGCGAACGAGCACGAAGCCCGGGTCCGAGAGCAGGGGCGTGCCGGCGTCGCTGACCAGCGCCACCGTCTGTCCCGCCGCGAGCGCCGCGAGGAGCCGCGGCAGGCGGGCGCGCTCGTTGTGCTCGTGAAGCGACAGCAGGCGGCGCTCGATCCCCAGGCCGGCCAGCAACCGGCCGGTCCGGCGCGTGTCCTCGCACGCGACCAGGTCGGCCTCCTCGAGCGCCCGCCGGGCCCGCGGGGTCAGGTCCTCGAGATTGCCGATCGGCGTCGCCACCACCACCAGCCTGCCGGCGGGCGCGTCGTCGCCACCGTTCCCGGCGTCGCGCGCGCCCGTCCGGCGGGAGCGAGACGCGCCAGATTCAGGCAGCTGCGACATTCCGGGCGAAGGCTAGTCGCGCGGGATCTCGCGGTCGAGATTGATGGCGCTGTCGGACAGCCGGGCGATGAGCATCAGGCGGCGCTTGAAGCGGTTGCCGCGCTCGAGCTGGTCGATCTTGCGCACCACCTCGGCCGGATAGCCGGCGGCGACGACCTCGCTGACGGTCAGTCCCAGGTTGAACATCAGGTAGAGCACCTCGTCGGCGGTTGAGTACGGCAGGCCGAGCTCGTCCTCGTCGGTCTGGCCGGGCCAGAGGTCCGCCGACGGCGGCTTGGCGATCACCCGCTCGGGGACCCCGACGTGCTCCGAAAGCTGCCGCACCTGCTGCTTGTAGAGATCACCGAGCGGATTCACCGAGCTGGCGTTGTCGCCGAAGATGGTGGAGTAGCCGAGCAGGATCTCGGTCTTGTTGGACGTGCCGAGCACCAGGCAGCCGAGCTTCTTGGCCTGATCGAACAAGATCGCCATGCGCATGCGGGCGGTGAGGTTGCCGCGACGGACCGGGTCGGCGTCGGGCTCGGCGCTCTCGAAATAGGCGTCGACCGGAGCCGAGATGTCGATCACCCGCGGCTTCAGTCCGAACTCGGCGGCCACCAGCTCGGCGTCGGTCCGCGAATCGGGGCTCGAGGTGCGGTAGGGGAGGATGAGCGCGTGCACCCGCTCCGGTCCGAGGGCGCGCGCGGCGAGCGCCGCCGACAGCGCCGAGTCGACGCCGCCGCTCAGGCCGAGCACCATGCCGGCGGTGCCGGCGCTGCGATTAGCGTCGGCGATGAAGCCGGTGAGCGCTTTGGTCGCGAGCGCGGCGTTGAGCTTCAGTCGGGCGCGGATGATCTCGGGCGACCACATGGTTAGCCAGTAGATTCAGGTAGTTGCGGCATTCTGAGCGGAGGTTGGTGAGAAGGTCAGGCTAGAGTCCCTCGATGTCGTCGCGGGCGTCGCGGACCAGGGGCAGCCGCCAGCGCAGACGGTCCACCTCGCGAGGGTCGATGTCGGCGACCAGCAGCTGCTCTTCCAGGAACGCGGCGCGCTCCAGGAGCTCGCCGCCGGGCCGCACGATGTGGCTGCCGCCGGTGTAGAACGAGCCCTCCTCCCAACCGGTGCGATTGCAGTAGAGCACCCAGCAGGTGTTGACCAGCGCCGTCGAGCGGGTGAGCACCTCCCAGGCCTCCTGGCTCGCCGGCAGCTCGCCCGAGCCGATCCGTCCGGGCCCGGCCGAGATCACCAGCAGGATCTTCATCCCGCCGACCGCCAGGCTGCGCGCCAGACCGGGATGCCACAGGTCCTCGCAGATCAGCAGGCCGAACCGGCGGTCGGCCATGGGCGCCGGCTCGAGCCGGTCGCCGGGGCCGAAGAACCGGCCCTCCTGGAAGATGCCGTAGGTCGGCAGGTAGAGCTTGCGATGGACGTGCTCGACCTTGCCGCCGCGCACCAGAACCGCGCTGTTGTAGAGCACGCCCTCGGCGTCCTCCTCGACCAGGCCGAAGACCACGGCCATGGCGCCGGCGGCCTCGGCGATGCGCTCGACCTCCCGGGAGCTTTCGATTCGCAAGGCCACCCGGCTGGTCAGATGGAGCAGGCGATAGCCGGTCAGCGACAGCTCGGGGAACAGGAGCAGCTCCACTCCCTGTTGCGCGGCGCGCGAGATCCACTCGAGGTGCTGCTCCAGGTTGGCGGCGACGTCGCCGAGGCGGCAGTCGGTCTGCGCGAGGCCGACCGTCAGATGGGATGGGCTGGGGCTCATGGATTCGATCTCGCGCGGGCCTCGGTGCCATTGTACCGCCGCCGCCGGCTCGTCTGTCGCGGGTCGCGCGTCCTATACTCGGGGCCGATGAACCGAGCCGTCCGCTGCGCCTCCTGGCTGTCCGCGCTGCTCGCGCTCGCGCTCCCGGCCGCAGCGGCCGCCGGGAGCGCGCCCGCCGATGCCACCGAGCTCGCCGACCGGGTCCTGGCGGTGGTCGACGAAGATCCGATCCTGCAGTCGGAGCTCGATCAGGTCGTCGGTCTCGGCCTCGGGGAGCGGCGCGACGGCGAGCAGATCGAGGAGTTTCGGCGCCGCCTGCTCGATCAGCTGATCGACCAGAAGCTCCGCTTCCACGAGATCGATCGCTACGGGTTCGCCCAGGTGCCGCTCGAGGAGGTGGACGACCAGCTCGAGGCCATCCGCGACCGGCTGGGCGGCGCGGCCGCGATGGCGCGCAAGCTCGAGCAGCTCGGCCTCGACGAGACCGGCGTACGCCAGCTCCTCGCCCGCCAGCTGATGGTCCTGACGTTCGTCGAGGAGCGCTTGGGACCGCGGGTCCTGATCGGACTCGAAGACACCCAGAAGTACTACGACGAGGTGCTGGTGCCGGAGATGCGCGCCCGCGGCCAGCGCGTGCCGCCGGTGGCCGAGGTGCGCGAGCAGATCCGCCAGCTCCTGCGCGAGCAGCGGCTCAACGAGGAGATCGAGCGCTGGACGGAGGAGCTACGCCTCGAGGCGGACATCGAAGATTACTTCGATTCGCGGCACGACCAGCTGCCGCCCCGGGTGCTCGAGCGGATCGAGGAGTAGGCGGTCACCGGAGAGGGCCGCCGCCGCGGGTGCGCGATCGGAGGCGCGCGCAGCTCTACTCGCCGTAAAGCTGCGCGTAGCGCTCGCGGCTCGAGAGCACCTTGCGCAGATAGTCGCGAGTCTCGCTGAAGCCCACCTTGGAGTAGAACTCCTCGGGCTCCGTGCTGTAGCAGTAGCTGCGCCAGACCCGGGTCTGGTCCTCGCCCGCGTTGTAGGCGGCGAGCACGAAGTGGGAACCGTCGCCGAACTCGCCGGCCAGCTCCGCCAGGTAGGCCGCGCCGAGGGCGATCGAGACCGCGGGGCTGTGCAGATCGCGCGGCTGCAGGCCCTCGATGCCGATCTGCCGGGCCAGTCGGATGGCGGTAGGCAGGACGAACTGCGCCAGCCCGCGCGCCGAGGCGCTCGACACGGCGAGCGGGTCGAAGCGGCTCTCTTCACGCACCAGCGCGGTCAGCAGCAGCGGGTCGATGCCCCGGCGGGCGGACTCCTGCGCGATCAGCTCGCGGTACGGCCGCGGGTAGAGGAGCTCCTGCAGCGGGCGCGGCACCAGTGCGCTCGGCAGCTGGGGAGGAACGCGCTTGCTCAGGATTTCGCCGACGTAGATCGATGCGCGGGCGGCGTTGGCGCGCGCCAGGATCCGACCGCCGGTATAGGCGAGCGACGGGTCGGTGGCCGGAAAGTGCTTGAGCACCACCGACGAGCCCTGGTCCCACACGCCCAGGGCGAGCAGCAGCTCTTCGGGCAGGGTCAGGCGCGCGTTCCAGATCGGCCACTCGGCGGGCGGCCGGAGGGCCAGCTCGAGAAACGGCCGCACCCGGGGGTCGGCCGTCAGCCGCTCGTTCAGGCGCGCGCGCGCCGCCGCTCCCGCGGGCCGAGCGTCACCGAGCACCAGCCAGGCGGAATAGAGATCGCTCGAGCGTGACGACGTCGACAGGTGCTCGGCCCTGGCCACCGCCGCCTCGGCGAGCGGCGGGGCGGCCAGGCGACGCAGCGCCGCCCGGGCCAGCGGGTGGAAGGGGTCCTCGCGCAGGGCGGCGACGTAGCGATCGACGGCGGCCGCGGGTTCGGTCAGCTCGGCCAGCCGCCCCGACCAATAGGAGAGCTCGACGCCCGCCTCGCCGCGCACCCGACCCAGCCAGCCGCGCGCCCGATCGACGCGCCCGCGCACGAGATCGGACGACGCCAGGAAGAAGGAGGCGCGGTTCAACATCGGCTGCCAGCCGCGCTGGGTCGCGAGCTGCTCGTAGAGCAGGAGCGCCTCCTCCTCGTTGCCGGTGCGCCACTCGACGCGCAGCGCCGACATGAGCCCGGCGTCGGCCCAGCGTCCGAGCGGGTCGGCCAGGTAGGCCCGCCGGTAGAGGTCGGCGGCGGTCTCCCAGTTGCCGTACAGCTCGTAGCAGCGTCCCTGCTGGTAGAGAGCCCGCCCCTTCTCTTCGGAACTGCGCAGCACCGCGGCGAGCTGGCCGAACTGGCTGGCCGCCTGAATGTAGTCGCGGTTCCAGAAGTTGCTGCGGGCGAGCGCGTAGAGCGCCTCGAAGTCGTCCTTGTCTCGGAGCTCGGTCTGCCACCCGGCCGGATTGCCGAGCCCGCGCGCCAGATGCCGGATCGACAGACTGAACTGGCGATGCCGGTAGAAGGCCATGCCGACGATGCGCGACGTCAGCTCGAGATCGGTGTCCTCGATCAAGCGGTTCAGGCGCTCGGCGGCGGCCCGGGCGGGCTCGTCCCCGACGTCCTCCCTGAGCAGCGCCATCAGGGCGGTCCGAGCCGCGTCGGCGCGGCCCGAGGCGATCATGCAGTCGGTGCGCGCGAGCTCGAGGCTCCGGCGCAGGTTGCCGGTCAGGTTCCACCGGTTCATGCGCTCGAGCAGCCCGCAGTCGCCGCCCTCCTCGATCGCGCGGATGAGCAGCTCGGTCGAAGGCTGGGCGAGCGGCTGGGGAGCCTGCTCGTCGAGCAGCAGGGCGAGCAGCCCGGCGGCTACCTCCGGATGTTCGAGCCGGAACTGGTTGAGGGCCAGGCGATAGAGGCTGTATGGCGAGAGCTGTGGCAGCTCCTGCATGGCGTCGCGAAACGCGCGCTGGGCGGCATCGCGCTCGTCGAGCGCCTCGAGCAGATGGCCGCGCAGGTAGTGGAAGCCGATCTCGGCGGCAGCCGCGGGCTCTTCGGCCAGCGCGCTGTCGACCTGGACCAGCGCATCGCTGTATCGATTCTGCAGCTGCAGTTCGGTGATGGGGATCCGAGGATCGTCCGCCGCGAGCAACAGGAGGGCGAGCGCGACGATCATCCCGGGGGCCAGCTGAACGACCGGCCGCCGAGCAGGTGCAGATGGATGTGGAAGACGCTCTGGCCGGCCTGGGCCAGGGTGTTGGTCACCAGGCGGAATCCGTGCCGCTCGAGGCCCTCGGCGCGCGCCAGCTCGATCGCCGTGGCCTGCAGGCGGCCGAGAAGCTGCGAGTCGGCCTCGGTGGTCTCGAGCAGCGTCGGGATATGGCGCCGCGGAATGACCAGGATATGGGTGGGCGCCTGGGGCTGGATGTCCCGGAAAGCGACTACCTGTTCGTCGCTGTAGACGATGTCGGCGGCAACGTCGCCCGCGGCCACCTTGCAAAAGATGCACTCCGCCACGCTCGACTGGCCTGCGAACGACGTGCCAGAAGTGGGTCGTGGGTCCGTTTGCCGAGATCCCCCGGCCTGGACTGGCTCGCGCCCCTCCGAAGGCGGCAGGGGTCGGTTCCGGGGTGGGGGCGCCGCGCGCTAGGTCCTGGCGACCTTCGCCCCGAGGGCGGCGAGCTTGCGCTCCATGTTCTCGTAGCCGCGGTCGAGGTGGTAGATGCGGTCGACCACGGTCTGCCCCCCGGCCACCAGCCCCGCCAGCACCAGGCAGGCGGAGGCTCGCAGATCGGTCGCCATCACCTTGGCTCCGGACAGCCCGCAAGGGCCGTGAACCCGCGCGTAGCCGCCGTCGATCTCGATCTTCGCGCCCATGCGGGCGAGCTCCGGGACGTGCTGGAAGCGGTTCTCGAAGACCGTCTCACAGATGGTCGAGACCCCCTCGGCCTGGGTCATGAGCGCCATGTACTGCGCCTGCAGATCGGTCGGGAAGCCCGGGTGGGGCGCCGTCACGATGTCTCGAGCCCGCAGGCCGCCGTCCCGCGAGAGCCGCAGGCCGCCCTCGAGCTGCTCGAACCGGCAGCCCGCTTCGGCCAACTTTTCCAACAGGGGTGCCAGATCGGCCGCGCGGGCGCCGGCCACTGTGACGTCCCCGGCGGTCATTGCGGCTGCCGCCAGGTAGGTGCCGGCCTCGATTCGATCGGGGATGATCGTGTGCTCGGCGCCGCCGAGCGTTTCGACGCCCTCGATCTCGATGACCTCCTCGCCTGCGCCTGCGATTCGCGCTCCCATGCGGGTGAGGAGGCGCGCCAGGTCGACGATCTCCGGCTCGCGGGCACAGTTTTCGAGCCGGGTGGTGCCGCTGGCCAGCGATGCCGCCATCATCAGGTTCTCGGTCCCGCCCACCGTGGGTAGGCTGAATCGATAGCGCGCGCCGACGAGCTGGCGCGCGCGGGCGCTGACGTACCCGTGCTCCAGGGTCACCTCGGCGCCCAGCGCCTCGAGGCCCGCCAGATGCTGGTCGATGGGCCGCACGCCGATCGCGCAGCCTCCCGGCAGCGACACCCGCGCGTGACCGCGCCGGGCGAGCAGCGGGCCAAGCACCAGGACGCTGGCCCGCATCTCCTTGACCAGCTCGTAGGGGGCGTCGTCGAGCTCCTCCTCACCGGTCGGACGCAGCCGCACGACCTCGTCGTTGGCCTCGTTGTCCACCCCCAGGTGGGTCAGGAGCCGCGCCATGGTGCGGATGTCGCGGACGCGCGGCACGCGCCGCAGCTCGAGCGGCTGATCGGTGAGCAGGCTGGCGGCCATCGCCGGCAGCGTCGCGTTCTTGGCGCCACCGGCCTCGATGGTGCCGGCGAGGCGGCAGGGGCCCTCGATGATGAACTGGCTCATGGGCAGGGGCCATTATCTCGCGGGCTCCGGACAAGGGGAGGGTCCTCCCCTCAGACCGCTCCTATTGGAGTGCCGCGATCACCTCCGCGGGCTCCGGACAAGGGGAGGGCCCTCCCCTCAGACCCCTCCTATCGGAGTGCCGTGATCACCTCCGCGGGCCGGTGCAGCAGGTGACTATCGGTCAGCGGCGAACCAAGAGGGCGGTACGCGGGTGGCCGGCCAGGTCGGAGCGGATCGTCTCGAGCGCGAAGGCGCTCGCGGCGGCGAGCTCGGCCAGCCCGCGGTCCTGGTCGTGGCCGATCTCGAGCAGCATGGGGGTGCCGGCGCGCAGGCCGGCGCACTCGGACAGCAGGCGGGCGAGAAACGAGTGAGGGCCCGCGGGCGCGAACAGCGCGCGGCGCGGCTCGAAAGCCGTCACCTCGATCGAGAGGGTCGGTTCGACTGCCGGGTCGATGTAGGGCGGGTTCGAGACCACCAGGTCGAACGAGGCCAGATCGAGCCCGGTCGTGAGATCGCTGGCTACGAGTCCGAGCCGCCCGCCGACCGCGTGCCCGTGGGCGTTGCCCGAGGCGACCGCCAGGGCTGCCGGCGAGGCGTCGGTCGCCACCACCGTCGATCCTGCCACCTCCAGGGCGAGGGTGACTCCGATGCACCCCGAGCCGGTGCCGACGTCGAGGATGCGGGGGTTCGCCGGCAGAGCCAGCTGCAGCGCCGCCTCGATCAGGTGCTCGGTCTCGGGCCTCGGGATCAGCACCCGGGGATCGACCCGGAACGGCCGGCCGTAGAACTCGCGCTCGCCGACGATGTAGGCGATCGGCTCACCGGTCGCCCGGCGCTCGAGCAGGGCCCGGAAGCGGCGCGCGTCCGCCACCGGGACCTCGACCTCCGAGCGGGCGAGGATCTGGGCCTCGCCGAGGCCGAGCACCCGGCCGAGCAGCAGGGCCGCCTCGCGCGTCGACGGCCCGAACGGCGCCCCGGCCAGCCGCGCGCGGCCTTCGGCCAGCAGGCGGTCCAGCCTGACCTTCCCGCCACCGTTCGATTCAGGATGTCGCAAGTGCTTGGATATGCGAGGCTTGCGACCGAGGGTGACGGTCAGCCAGCGGTCCTGACGTCCTGCCGTCGGCTCTCGGCCGCGAAGTGGGTGGCGAGCGGCTCGATCAGCGGGTCGAGCGCCCCCTCGAGCACCGACTGCAGCTGATGGATGGTCAGGCCGATGCGGTGGTCGGTGACCCGGTTCTGCGGGAAGTTGTAGGTGCGGATCTTCTCCGACCGGTCGCCCGAGCCGACCATCTTGCGGCGCTCGGCGCTCTGCTCGGAGAGCGCCTTCTCGTTCTCGATCTCGAGCAGCCGGGCCTTGAGCACGCGCATCGCTTTCGCCCGGTTCTTGATCTGGGAGCGCTCGTCCTGACAGGAGACCACCAGTCCGGTCGGCTCGTGGGTGATGCGCACCGCCGAGTAGGTCGTGTTGACGCCCTGGCCACCGGGGCCCGAGGCGCAGAAGCGGTCGATGCGCAGGTCGCTCTCGTCGATCTCGATCTCGATGTCCTCGGCCTCGGGCAGCACGGCGACGGTCACCGCGGAGGTGTGGATGCGACCGGAGGCCTCGGTCTCCGGAACCCGCTGCACGCGGTGCACGCCGGCCTCGTACTTGAGCCGACTGTAGGCGCCCTTGCCCTCGACGATCGCCGAAACCTCCTTGACGCCCCGGATCCCCGACTCCGAGAGCTGGATGATCTCGACCTTCCAACCCTGCTGCTCGGCGTAGCGGCAGTACATCCTGAACAGCTCGGCGGCGAACAGCGTGGCCTCGTTGCCGCCGGTGCCGGCGCGGATCTCGAGCACGACGTTGCGCTGGTCGTTGGGGTCCTGCGGGGTGAGCTCCTCGCGCAGCTCCTCTTCGAGCGCGGCGAGCCGCTCGTCGAGCTCGGCCTTCTCGAGCTGCGCCAGCTCGTACAGCTCGTCGGCTTTGTCGAGCTCGCCGAGCATCTCCTCGGTCTTGGCGCGCTGCTCGTCGACCGCCTTGTACTTCCGGTAGAGGGCGACCAGCTGTCCGAGATCGGACAGCTGCTTGCTGGTCTCGACGTAGGCCTTCTGGTTGGTCACCAGCGCCGGATCGGCCAGCTTGTCAGCCAGCTCGTCGTACCGCTTTTCGATGGCGATCAGTTGCTCCAGCATGTTGCGCTCCCGGACGGCGGCTCCTGGGCGGAGGCGCCGAACCTGAGTAAGTATGGCCCCGGCGGGGGCGTCGGGCAAGGGCCGCCGGCACGCCGCACGCCGGCGCGGGGGGCTCTGCTACCCGGTGTGGATGTACGGATCTCTTCGCGGCAGCGCCGCTACTTCTTGCCGTACTTGCGCTTGAACTTCTCGATCTGGCCGGCGGTGTCGATGAAGCGCTGCTTGCCGGTGAAGAACGGGTGCGAGTAGGACGAGATCTCGAGACGGATCACGTAGTGGGAGACGCCGTCGATGTCGCGGGTCTCGTCGCTCGTCTGGGTCGAGCGGCAGATCCACTCCTCGCCGGCCGCGGCGTCGACGTAGAGCACCGGGTGGTACTCGGGATGGATATCAGCCTTCATGGTTCGCTCCGGACCTCAGCAGGTCACGTCCTTGAGGTTCAGCCCCTCGTCGCGCAGGAATCGCATCAGGCCCTTCTTGTTGATCGTGCGCAGGGCGCGCGTCGACATCCGGATGCGCACCCAGCGTCCGAGCTCCGGAACGTAGATGCGCTTCTTCTGCACGTTGGGCCGCTGCCAGCGCGGCGTGACGTTGTGGGCGTGCGAGATGCTGCGCGCGGCGATCGGCTTCTTGCCGGTGAGCTGGCACTTGCGAGACATGGCGGGGCGTCCTCGGTTCGGCGTTCGCGGTTTCGATGCTACGGTGCTGCTCTCGCGCGCAGGCGCTCTCTCGGGCGGGTCCGTTCGTCGGGTTGGCGTATTCGGGTGACGGTCGGAGGGCCGGCGCCCTTCAGAGCTCGGCACCGGGCGCGCGAGAAGCGAGATAATACCCGATTCCGGCTGCGGTCCGCAAGCCGGTAGGGGTATGGAAAGGGCTGGGGCGCCCCGGACGGGGCCTAGAGCGCCCGGTCCCTCCGGCCCCCGGCTAAACGCGGGCGGGCGGGCGGGCGTCCAAGCGAATACCCGGGCCGAGCCGTGCCCCAACGTAACCTTCGACAGCTTTCGTGGTCCAATGAGCGAAGAGCCCTGAGAAAACCAGATCGCGCCTCGAACGTATCTTTGTTGGCAGCCACACTCACCTCCGGTCCAGGAATGTACAGAGTCTTCAGGCCACCCGATGTCTCGCGCCCCGCGGCCGGGAGCGTTCGCCCGGGGGTCGCCGTCGTGGGCGCGGCGCTGCTTCTGCTCCCCGTGGCGGCTCTCGCCAGGCGGCCGGATGCGGCGCCGTCTGCGCCGGCGGAGTCGGCCCAGATCGCCGATCCGATCGATCAGGGCGACCCGTCGGGTTCGCGCCGCCGGCCCTACCAGATCCCCCGTTGGGAGGGGGGCGAGCTCGACGTCGACGGCCGTCTCGACGAGGCCCAGTGGCGCGAGGCGGCGGTGATCAAGCTGGCCTACGAGACGCGGCCGGCCGAGAACGCGCCGGCGCCGGTCGAGACCGAGGCGCTGATCTTCCACGACACCGGCCACCTCTACGTCGGGTTCCGGGCGCAGGACCCGAACCCCGGGGCGATCCGCGCGCGCCTCGCCGATCGCGACACCGCCTGGCACGACGACTTCGTGGGTATTGTCCTCGACACGTTCAACGACGAGCGCCGGGGGGTGCAGCTCTACGCCAACCCGCTCGGCGTCCAGATGGACAGCTTCATCGACGACGTCAGCGGCGAGGAGACCGAGTCCTGGGACGCGATCTGGGACTCGGCCGGCCGGATCACCGAAACCGGCTACGAGGTCGAGATGGCGATCCCGTTCCACCAGCTGCGCTTCCCGAGGGGCCAGGGCAGCCAGATCTGGGGCGTCGACCTCCTGCGGTTCTATCCGCGCGGCGATCGGCACCGGCTGTCGTCGCAGCCGATGGACCGCGACGTCAGCTGCTACCTCTGCCAGATCTCGAAGATGCAGGGCTTCGGCGGCATCGACCCGGGGCGCAGCCTGGAGATCAACCCGACCCTGGTCTCCGGACGCACCGACACGCGCGCCGACTTTCCGCGGGGCGGCTTCGAGGAGGGGAGCGTCGACACCGACCCGGGCCTGACCGTGGTCTGGGGGGTCACCCCCAACCTGTCGCTCAGCGGCACGCTCAATCCCGACTTCTCGCAGGTCGAGGCCGACGTCGCCCAGCTCGACGTCAACAACCAGTTCACGCTCTTCTTCCCGGAACGGCGCCCCTTCTTTCTGGAGGGCGCCGACTTCTTCAACACCCGCTTCAACGC
>JBFGLX010000051.1:0-15012 GCA_041575955.1 Thermoanaerobaculia bacterium | reverse complement strand
GTCCCGGCCGTACTCGGACAGGAAGGGCAGCTCCTTTTTCTGCTGCGACGCCTCGCGCTCCTTGACGATCGAGCCGACCTCCTCGCGGACGTTGAACAGGTCGAAGCCCTGCTGGGTCAGCAGCCGCATGGCGATGCAGCCTTCGACCCTCAGGATGCCGATCAGCAGATGCTCGGAGCCGACCGTCGAGTGCAGCATGCTCTCGGCCTCGTGCGAAGCGTAGGCGAGGATCTTCTTGGACTCCTCGGACAGCGGCAGCTCGGCGGTCGACGAGATGCGCTCGACGAAGACCCGCTCGCCCTCGATCTCGCGCCGCAGCTCCTCGGGCTTCACCTGGAAGCGCCGCAGCAGCTCCCCGACCGTCTCCTCGCCCTCTCTCAGGATGCCCAGGAGGATGTGCTCGGATTCGATGACCCGGCTACCCAGCTTGCTCGCTTCGTAGCGCGCGAAAAAGAGCGCCCGCCGTGCCTTCTCGTTGTACTTCTCGAACATGTCGATCTGTCGTCGGTCGAACGGTCGTGCTCGGCACTGCTGGGGCTGGCGTCCGCGTTTCTTCCTTGTCGATCGCTATTTGGCTCGCTCCCGGGCGCCGCTCGAACGGCCTCTCCGTACTAGGCGAAGGACCGTAGCTTGCCGCCATCGAGCTTCAAAAGTCTACCACAGCGACGGGCGAGCTCCGGGTTGTGGGTCACCACCAGGGCGGTCGTTCCGTGGCGCTTCTGGAGGGCGACCATGAGATCGAAGACGCGAACGGCGCTCTCGGGATCGAGGTTGCCGGTCGGCTCGTCGGCGAGCAGCAGCGGCGGCTCGAGCAGCAGCGCCCGGCACAGGGCGACCCGCTGGCGCTCGCCCCCGGAGAGCTGATTCGGGAAGTGCTGCGAACGGTCCTCGAGCCCCACCTCGGCGAGCAGCGCCAGCGCCCGCTGGCGCGCCCTGGCGCCGCTCCAGCCGGCGATCCTGCCCGGCATCATCACGTTCTCGAGCGCGTCGAAATCGGCCAGCAGCTCCTGGAACTGGAAGACGAAGCCGATGGTCCGGTTGCGAAAACGGGCCGCCTCGGGCGCGCTCAGCCCCGCCAGCGCGGTGCCACCCACTTCGATGGCGCCGGCGTCGGCGGCGTCGAGCGCCCCGAGCAGATGCAGGAGCGTCGACTTGCCGGAGCCCGACGGACCGACGACTGCGACGAACTCGCCCGGCTCGACCGTCAGGTCGGCGCCGCGCAGCACCTCGACGCTGCGCGCGCCGTCCTGGTAGGCCTTGCAGAGCCCCGCCGCCCGCACCGAAACGCTCATCGCCGAAGCGCCTCGACCGGACTCAGCGCAGCCGCGCGGCGGGCGGCGTAGCCGGCCCCGGCCAGCGCCACGACCACCGTCGCGAGGAGAATCGCGCCGACGTCGAGGCCGCGCACCTGGAAGGGCACGTAGTCGAGAAAGTAGACCCCCGTGGGGATGCGGATCAGCCGGTAGCGGTCGAGCGTCAGGGCGAGGCCGATCCCGACGGCGCCGCCGACGCCGACGCCGAGGCCGGCCAGGAGCCCGCCGAGCAGCGTGAAGATCCGGCGTAGCGCCCCGGGATCGGCGCCCATCGCGCCGAGGATGCCGACCTCGCGCCGCTTGCTGGCGATGATCAGGGTCAGATCGGAGACCAGCGCCAGCGAGGCCACGGCGACGATCAGGAAGACCGCCACGAACATCAGGCTCTTCTCGAGCCGCAGCGCGAAGAACAGGCCGGCGTTGAGGCGCTGCCAGGTCCATACCTCGCTGCCGGCGGGCGTCAGCGACTCGAGTCGGGCGGCGAGCGCCAGGGCGGCGCCGAGATCGCCGGTGGCGACGTGCATCCGGTAGCTGCGCGCGTCCAGCAGGCCGGCCGCCTGATCGAGCGGCAGGGCGACCCGGTCGGTCAGCTCGGTTCGGCCCGACTCGAACCGGCCGCGCACCTCGAGGCGGCGCACCCGGGGCTGCGGTCCGAAGGGCGACAGGGTCGGCTTGCTCGACGCCACCTCGATGGTCTGGCCGACGTCGATGCCCCAGGCGTCGGCCAGGCGATCGCCGAGATAGAGGCCCTCGCCCCGGTCGCTGGCGCCGGGAAACGAAGCCGGCAGCTCGCCCTCGAAGCCGATCAGCTCGACCGGGCGCACCCGCCCGCCGGCGCTCACCCAGCCCTGCCCGCGCGCCACCAGCTGGGCGGTGCGCACGCCGGCCAGGGCGGCGACCGAGTCGCGCAGCGCGGCGGCGTCGGCGCGGCTCGAGCCAGCGGGCAGGCGGATCTCGATCTCCGGGGTCCGGGCCAGGATCTCGTCCTTCAGCGCCGCCTGGAAGCCGGTGAGCATCGCCAGAGCGAGGATCAGCGCCGCGACCCCGAGCGCCAGGCCGGTGGCCGCGGTGACGGTGAGGAAGCTGATGAACGCGTCGCGGCGCGTGCTGCGCAGGTAGCGCCTCGCCACCAGGAGGGGAACGGACCAGCCGGAGGGAGAGCGCACGAGCGGATTCTAGGCGAAGGCCGGCGAGAAGGTCAGGATCGCCTGCCGGAGAAGACCGGACCCACGACCCGCCGCGCCTTATACTTCCGTCCATGAGTCGAGTCCAGGCCGAGCCGCGTGTCCTGATCCCCGAGGAGCGTCTGCGGCGGCGAGTCGCCGAGCTGGCCACGGAGATCGAGCAGGACTACCGGGGAGGAGACCCGCCCCTGTGCGTCGGCGTGCTCAAGGGCTCCGTGTTCTTCCTGGTCGACCTGCTCAAGCAGATGCGGATCGCCGTGCACGTCGACTTCCTCCAGACCTCCAGCTACGGCTCGGGTACCGAGCCCGGCGAGGTGCGCATCCTGAAGGACGTCGACCTGTCGATCCGAGGACGCGACGTGCTGCTCATCGAGGACATCGTCGACACCGGCTACACCCTCAATACCGTGCTCGCCCTGTTCCGGTTTCGCGGCGCCCGCAGCGTCAAGCTGTGCGCCCTGCTCGACAAGGCCGCGGCCCGCCAGGTCGAGGTCAAGATCGACTATTGCGGCTTCCCCATCGACGACGTCTTCGTCGTCGGCTACGGCCTCGACGTCGACGAGCGCTACCGCAACCTGCCCTACATCGGCGTCTTCGAGGAGGACTCCCGCGCATGAAGCCCATCCACACCGGCGACGCTCCGGAGGCGATCGGCCCCTACTCGCAGGCGGTCCGGGTCGATGGCTGGCTCTTCACCTCGGGCCAGGTCGGCATCGATCCGGCGACCGGCGAGCTGGTCTCCGACGCGTTCGAGGCCCAGGCGCGTCAGGTGCTCGCCAACCTCGGCCGGGTGCTGGCGGCGTCGGGGTGCGGCTTCGCCGACGTCGTGCGAGCCACGGTCTACGTCACCGACATGGGCGACTTCCCGCAGCTCAACGCGCTCTACGCCGAAGCGATGGCCGACCACCGCCCGGCGCGCTCGACGGTCGAGGTCGCCGCCCTGCCGAAAGGCGCCAAGGTCGAGATCGACCTGATCGCCCGGGTGCCGTGACCCGTCGCCCGCGCTGGCCCGACCTGCTCACCGACCGCCAGGCGAGCTCAGCCGCAGTACTCCGCCACCAGCGCTTCGACCAGCCGCGACCTGCCGCCGGCGACCACGTCCTCGATCACCCCCCGGCCGGTGGCGTCCACCCAGTCGACGATCTCCAGGTTGCCCGCCTCGGCGAGCGCCGCGAGATCGCGGTCCTCGCGGTCGATCCAGCGCGCGGCGCGCAGCAGCTTCTGGCTCTCGGGCTCGGGCCGGCCGAGCCGGTAGCAGAGATCGGCGGCCAGCCGCAGCTCGCCGGCGCACTGCCGCCGCAGCGCCAGCCGCGGCGGCCCCGCCGGTAGCGGGCGGTCGACGAAGCAGGCGAGCCCGCGTTCGGCCGCCTGGCGGGCGAAGCGCCGCTCCGATGGCGGCGGCCCATGGAAGAGGCGATCGAAAGCGCCCGCGTCGCCGCTCTCGGCCAGCCGCCGCCTGGCGACTGCCGGCAGCTCGACGACCAACGGCTGCACGGTCGCCACCCCGGCGCCGCGCAAGCGATCCAGCCCCTGCTCGACGCGATCGCTCCCGTCGGTCAGCCCGGAGACGAGCGGCCAGACGCAGGCCGCCCCCGGAGCCAGCTCCCAGAGCTCGAGCCGGTCCGGGTCGAGCACGGCCGGCAGCAGGTCCCAGAGCTGCGTCAGCCCGGGGCGCGCCTCGACCATCGGCTCGCCGCTCCCGCCGCCGTCACCCGCTCGGCGCTGCAACAGGACCGAGCCGCCCGCCGCCGCGCAGGCGGCCGCCAGCTCCCGGCGCTGGCGTTCCTGGGGCGGGTCGACCGGCGCCAGGTAGAGGACGTCGCTGGGCGGGCGCGCCGGTGGCGCCGACAGCGCGGACCCGCGGCGGCCGGGCCGGCCGAGGGTCGCCCGGGCCCAATCGGTCCACGGATCGGCCGCCCCCGGCCAGCGCCGCGGCCGGTAGCGGATCCAGAGCCGCTCGGGCGCCGGCCGGAAGGTCTCGAACGGGGCAGCCACCGGCGCGCTCAACCGTCGGAGTCCGACCCGGGCGGGCCGAGTAGCGCCGCCGCGAAGTCGCGAGCCCGGAAATCCACGAGGTCCGCCGGCTGCTCCCCGACCCCCAGATGGAGGATCGGCAGCCGCAGCTCACGGGCGATCGCGACCGCCACTCCCCCCTTCGCCGTGCCGTCGATCTTGGCCAGCAGGACGCCGTCGACGGCGACGGCGCGGCTAAACTCGCGCGCCTGGGTAACGGCGTTCTGCCCGGTCGTCGCGTCGAGCACCAGGACGGTGCGCTGCTCCCAGCCCTCGCCCTCGCGCTCGATCACCCGCTTGATCTTGGCCAGCTCGGCCATCAGATGGTCCTTGTTGTGCAGCCGCCCGGCGGTGTCGACGATCAGATGGTCGACGCGCCGGGCGCGCGCCGCCTGCAGCGCATCGAAGACCACGGCCGCCGGGTCGCCGCCCGCCCGCTGGCGGATGACGTCGACTCCCAGCCGCTCCCCCCAAAGGGCCAGCTGCTCGATCGCCGCGGCGCGGAAGGTGTCGGCCGCCGCCAGCAGCACCCGCTCGCCCCGATCGAGCGACCGCCGGGCCAGCTTGGCCGCCGAGGTGGTCTTGCCGGTGCCGTTGACCCCGACCAGCAGGGTCACCAGCGGCGCCGCGGCGCGCGGCCGGGGCTGCGGCGCGTCGAGCAGCAGCAGGGACATCTCGTCGACCAGGCGCTCACGCAGCTTCAAGACGTCGAGCGCCTCGCTCGGCCGGACGTCGCCGCGCAGCCGTCCGAGGAGCTCGAGCGTGGTCTCGACGCCGAGATCGGCGCCGATCAGGCTCTCTTCGAGGTATTCGATGGTCTCTTCGTCGACCGCCGTCTTGCCGCTCACGGCCGCGTCGAAGCGCTCGAAGATTCCGGTGTGGGTCCGCCGCAGGCCCCGCCGCAGCTTGCTCCAGAAGCCCGCGGATCGCGGTTCGGGCAGGCTGCTCGCCGGCGCCGGTTCGAAGGTCTCGTCCGTGGTCATGAATCGATCCCGCTCAGAACTTCGCGCTCGAGATGGCCGGCCGCCCGCCGCAGGCTCCGGCTCGAGCGTCCGACGCCGTGGTTGCCGTCCTGGACGACCGCCAGGCTGTAGCCGCCGGAGAGCGTGCACGCCACGATCGTCATGCCGCCTCGCTCGATGAAGAGCACCTGCGGACGGCCGAGCCCCATCCGCTCGGTCAGGGATACCACACGTTGCACGTAGATGCCCAGGTAGGCGCCGGTGACCCGCAGGTCGACGCCGGTGGCGCGCCGGGCCGCCACGTCGACGGTCTCGCCCTCCTCGTCGACGAACACCACGCCCAGCGCTTCGTCGACGTCGGCGAGCAGGTTCGCGAGTATGTATTGGAACGGCATCCGGCTAGCCTGGCTGGCGCAGCCGACGTCTTCGCCGGCGGTTGCCGGCATTCTAGAAGAAGGCGACGAGCCCGTCTCAGGTCGCCAGGGTCGCCGTTTCGCTCTCGACCACTGCGCTCGGCGGCTCGGGGTCGCGGCGCAGCTGGACCTCGCCGGCCTCTACCGCACGCAGGAACGCGGTCACCACCTTGGCATCGAAGCGGCTGCCGGCGAGCTTGCGGATGGTCTCGAGGGCGAAGTCGACCTCGTAGGCGCGCTGGTACGGCCGGCTGGTGGTGATCGCGTCGAAGGTGTCGGCGACCGCGACGATGCGCGCCATCAGCGGGATCTGCTCGCCCTTGCGGCCATCGGGATAGCCCTGGCCGTTCCAGGCCTCGTGGTGCCAGCGGATGGCCGGGATCATCTCGCGCAGCTGCTCGATCCGGCTGAGGATCTCGGCGCCGATGACCGGGTGGAGCTTCATCTGCTCGTACTCCTCGGCCGAGAGCACCCCGCCCTTCTTCAAGATGCTGTCTTCGACGCCGATCTTGCCGACGTCGTGCAGCAGCGCCCCCACCCAGACGCGGTGCTGGACCTCCGCCGGCAGGCCGAGAAAGCGCGAGATCGTCCGGCTGTGGGCGGCTACCCGCTCCGAGTGGCCGCGGGTGTAGGGGTCCTTGGCATCGACCGCCGCCACGAAGGCGCGCATCGAGCCGATGAACAGCTCGCGGTTGGCCTGCGCCGCCCGCTCGAGCTGCAGAACGTGCCGCTGGAGCTGGCTGCTCATGCGGTTGAAGTCGCCGGCGAGCTCGCCGATCTCGGCCCCGGGACCCCCCGCTTCGACCTGCTTGGCGAAGTTGCCGGCCGCGATCTCCTTGGCGCTCTCGGCCAGACGGGAGATCGGCAGGCTGAGTTGGCGCGCGGCCAGGCCGGCCACCAGCATCGACAGCAGGATGACGACGGCGCTCGAGATGGCGGTGTTGAGGATCATCTTCTCGACCGCCCGGAAGGCCGTGGACACCGGCTTGTGCAGGACCACGCCCCACGCCGATTCGTCGACCGGGCTGATCCGCGCCACCATTCTCGACTCGACGCCGTCGATCGGCAGGTCGTACTCGGCGCTCAGGTTGAGCGGGAACTCGACGAAGTCGGCGACCAGCTGTGAGGCGGAGACCGCGGCCACCGTCTTCTCGTCGGCGCCCTGGTCCCACAGCACCTCGCCCCGATCGTCGACCAGGAAGACCGCCAGGTCGCCGAGCGCCCCGTCGCCGAAGACGGTCTCCAGGGGCTTCATCTCGAAGATCCCCTGCACGAAGATCCGACCCTCGAAGCCGACCTGCGACACCGGCACGGTGAGCACCGCGTGGGGCAGCTCGCTCCCCGCCACCTCCACCAGGCGCCAGACCGAGTCCTCGGCCGAGACCGCCTCGCGGTAGGTCGCCGCCAGCGCCTCGATCAGGCGCGGCTCGAGCTCCTTCGACCAGGAGTAGGGGCCCTGCCCGTCCGCGTCGAGGATCCGCAGGCCGCTCCATCCGGGCCCTTCCGAGAGGTAGCCCTCGAGGTAGGACTCGAGCCACCGGCCGGCCGCCGTGCCCTGCCCCAGGTAGCCCGCCCGCAGCGTCTCGGTGGTCACGATCGGCTGGCTGTCGGGGTCGGTCGAGAGGGCGATGACCAGGCGGCCGAGCTGCTCCAGGTTGCGGCGCGCGCCGACCAGATAGTCGTTGAGCTCGACCGACAGGAACAGAGCCGAGCGGGCGAGGTAGCTCTTCTCCTGGGTCTCCACCACCTCGCTGTTCTGCCGCACCAGTAGGAAGCTGCTGATCGCCAGCGGCACGATGCCGGTCAGCAGCAGCAGGAGAAAGAGGAGGTTCCGGATCCGCCAGCCGGCGAAGAGCCTCGAGACGCGCGACATCACCATCGGCGAATATAGCCCAAGGGCGTGGGCCTTCCTGTTGTCTATTCCGCTCTCCCGCGGAGCGCGACGAGGCCGCCCGTAGCGCCGGCCGGCGGTCGCTCAACCGGCCCAGGGATCGGCCAGGAAGTCGCGCAGCAGCTCTTCGATCTCGGCCGGGTCGACCGTCTCGTCGATCCGCCCCTCGCCCAGCGAGCGCGGGTAGATCCAGGCGAGCCCGCCGCGGCGGGCCTTCTTGTCGCGCGCGGTGCGCTCCAGGATCGCCGCGGCCGGGACGCTGCCGAGCGCCGGTAGCCCGATGCGCCGAATCAGGGCTCGCACCGCCTCGGCGGCCTCGGCGTCGAGTCCCCGGCGGCGCGCCAGCCGCAGCGCGAACAGCATGCCGTAGCCGACCGCCTCGCCGTGCCGGAGCCCCCGGTAGTCGAGAAACGACTCGAGCGCGTGCCCGAGGGTATGCCCGAAGTTGAGCAGCCGGCGCAGGTCGGCCTCCTCGGGGTCGGCCTCCACCACCTCGACCTTGGCCCGGACGGCCGCGGCCACCACCGGCGCCAGCGCCTCGGCGTCGGCCTCGAGCAGCCGCGGCAGGCTCTCGTCGAGCGCCCGCAGCAGATCGGGCGCCCGGATCGCCCCGAGCTTGAGGATCTCGAACAGGCCGGAGCGCAGCTCGGCCGGATCGAGGGTCGCCAGGACCGCGGTGTCGCACAGCACCGCGGCCGGGTGATGGAAGAGACCGACACTGTTCTTGGCTTCGGGCAGGTTGACCGCCGTCTTGCCGCCGATCGCCGCGTCGACCTGCGCCAGCAGGGTCGTGGGCGCCTGCACGTAGTCGATGCCGCGCAGGAAGCCGCCGGCGACGAATCCCGCCAGGTCGCCGACCGTGCCGCCACCGAAGGCGAGCACGCGGCTGTCCCGCTTGCCGCCCTCCAGCAGCATGCGCCGCCAGAGCTCCTCCGCCACCCCCAGCTCCTTGGCGCGCTCGCCGTCGGGCACTTCCAGCACCCGCCACCCGGCGGCGGCCCGCTCGAGCTCGGCCAGGCGCCGCTCGTGCAGCCGCCGGACCTCGGGCGACGTGATCACGAACACCAGCCGGCCGCCGAGGGCCGCCCGGGCCTCGTCGCCCGGATCGGCCAGGATCCCGGCGCCGACGCGGATCGAGGTGCGGCCGCGCGGATGGCGCAGCTCGAGAGTCGTCGCAGGCGGTCCGCCGGTCACGACCGCCCGCTGCGCCCCGCTTCCGGCGTCGGCGGGTCGCCGCCGGTATCGGTCGCCCCGTCGCCCGCGGCCGTCGGCCGGATGCCGAGCTCGGCCAGCTGCGCGCTGTCGACCGTCGACGGGGCGCCGCTCATCAGGCAGGTCGCCGAGGTCGTCTTCGGAAAGGCGATCACGTCGCGCAGCGAATCGGCGCCGGCCATCAGCATGACCAGCCGGTCGAGGCCGAGGGCGATCCCGCCGTGCGGCGGTGCCCCGAAGCGCAGCGCGTCGAGCAGGTGCCCGAAGCGCGACTCGGCCTCGGCCGGGCCGATGCCGAGCAGGTCGAAGATCCGCTGCTGCAGCCCGGGCTCGTGAATACGAATCGAGCCGCCGCCCAGCTCGACGCCGTTGAGGACGACGTCGTAGGCGCGCGCGCGCACCGCCCCCAGGTCGCTCTCGAGCAGCGCCAGGTCGCGCGGGTCGGGGGCGGTGAACGGGTGGTTGACCGAGTACCAGCGGCGGTCCTCCTCGACCCACTCGACGAGCGGAAACTCGGTGACCCAGAGGAACTCGTGCCGGCTGTCGTCGATCAGGCCCCGCTGCTCGGCCACCGCGACCCGCAGCGCGCCGACCGCCGCCGCCGCCACGGCCGGCGCGCCGGCGACGATCAAAGCCAGGTGGCCGTCTTCGAGGCCGAGCTCCGCCGCCGCCCAGGCGAGCTCGTCGGTGCTCAGGGTGTCCTTGACCTGGAAGGCCAGCTCGCCGCCCCGGTTGCGCAGCGTCAGCACGCCGGCGGCGCCGTGCTCGCGGGCCAGACGCGCCCACTCGTCGACCTGCTTGCGGGTCGCCTCGGCCGCGTCCGGGATCGAGATCGCGCGGATCGCGCCATCGGCGGCGGCGGTCGCCTGGAAGGCCCGGAAGCCGCTCGCGGCCAGCCCGGCGGTCAGGTCGACGATCTCGAGCCCGAAGCGCAGGTCGGGCCGATCGCTGCCGTAGCGGAGCATCGCATCGGCGTAGCGCATGCGCGGGAAGGGCGTCCGCGGCTCGATGCCGACCAGCGGGAAGATGCGCGCGAACAGGCCCTCGATCAGCTCGAAGACGTCCTCCTCGGTCGGGAAGGACATCTCGACGTCGACCTGGGTGAACTCGGGCTGCCGGTCGGCGCGCAGGTCCTCGTCGCGGAAGCAGCGGGCGATCTGCACGTAGCGCTCGAAGCCCGCGACCATCAGGATCTGCTTGAAGATCTGGGGCGACTGGGGCAGCGCGTAGAAGCTCCCCTTCTGCACCCGGCTCGGCACCAGGTAGTCGCGCGCGCCCTCGGGCGTCGAGCGGGTCAGGATCGGCGTCTCGATGTGGGTGAAGCCGCGCTCGTGGAAGAAGCGGCGGATCTCGAAATCGATCTGGTCGCGCAGGACCAGGTTGCGCTGCAGCTCGGGCCGCCGGAGGTCGAGGTACCGGTAGCGCAGCCGGGTCTCCTCGGTCGCGTCGAGCGCCGTCTCGGAGCTGAACGGCAGCCCCCGGGTGGACGACAGAACGGCCGCCCGCTCGGCGACGACCTCGACCTCTCCGGTCGGCAGCTCGGGGTTCGGAGCCGCCCGCGCGACCACCTCGCCTTCGACCTCGATGACCCATTCGTTGCGGGCCGCGGCCAGCGCCGCGGCGGGCTCCGGGCGCTCCTCGGCGCGCAAAACGATTTGCGCCCGGCCGCTCCGATCGCGCAGGTCGATGAAGGTCACGCCGCCGTGGTCGCGGCGGCTGTCGATCCAGCCCCGCAGCAGGACGCGCGTACCGATCTGCTCGCTCCTCAGGTCCCCGGCCGGGGTGCGGTTGCTCGACATGCGGGCGAGTCTACCCGCCTTCTCGGTTCGGGGAGAGCCCCCACCCCCGGAACCGACCCCTGCCGCTTTCGGAAGCGGCGCGAGCCAGTCCAGGCCGGAGGATCCCGGCAAATCGATCGACCATTTGCCGGGAAGAGCCGCGGTCGATGCCGGGCTGGAGCGTCCTGTAAGCTCCCGTTGCCTTGAACCCGGCCGTCGACGTGGTCATTCCCGCCTTCAACGAAGAGGAGTCGCTGCCGCTGGTGCTGGCGGCGATCCCGCGCCCGCCGGTGCGCCGCGTGGTGGTCGCCGACAACAACTCGACCGACGCCACCGCCGAGGTCGCCGAGAGGGGCGGCGCGACGGTGGTCGGCGAGCCGCAACCGGGCTACGGCGCGGCCTGCCTGCGTGCCCTCGGCCACCTGCGCGACGACGGCCCGCCGGAGATCGTCGTCTTTCTCGACGCCGACTTCTCGGATCACCCCGAGGAGCTGCCCGAGCTGATCGCGCCGATCGTCGCCGGCACCGCGGAGCTGGTCATCGGATCGCGCGTCCTCGGCCGGCGCCAGGCCGGGGCGCTCCTGCCGCAGGCGCGGGTAGGCAACCTCGTCGCCTGCGCGCTCATCCGGCTGCTCTACCGCCACCGCTACACCGATCTCGGACCGTTTCGCGCCATCCGCTGGGACGCGCTCGAGCGGCTGGCCATGCGCGACCGGGACTTCGGCTGGACCGCCGAGATGCAGGTCAAGGCGCTGCGGCTCGGCCTGCGCGTCGCCGAGGTGCCGGTGAGCTATCGCAAGCGGATCGGCGTCTCCAAGATCACCGGCACGGTCAAGGGGACGATCCTGGCCGGCTACAAGATCCTGTTCACCGTCGTCCGCTACGGCTTCGGACCCATGGAGGGGCGCCGATGAGCCGACCGTCGGACGGCATCTCGATCGACGTCGAGGTGCGCTACGCCGAGACCGACCAGATGGGCGTCGTCCACCACGCCAACTACCTGGTCTGGTTCGAGCTCGCCCGCACGCGGCTGTGCGCCGAGACCGGCTTCCACTACCGCGAGATCGAAGCGATGGGCTACCAGCTCCTGGTCACCGGCGCGCGGCTCGACTACCGGGCCGGCGCCCGCTACGGCGACACCGTCCGAATCGGGTGCTCGCTCGAGCGGCTGACCAGCCGCGGCCTGACCTTCTCCTACGCGGTCCACCGCGACGCCACCCTGCTGGCGCGCGGCGCCACCGACCACGTCTGGCTCGAGGTGGCCAGACGACGCGCCTGCCGCATCCCGGAGCCGCTGCGGCGGCCGTTCGAGTCGATCCTCAAGACCACCCGGTCCTGAGCCGGCGAGCCGACTGGCGCCGAGCGGGCGCCGTGCGCGGGCGTCGCTCCTCCCCGCGGAGGGCGGCGAGGAAACGAGGGACGAGAAGGGCGATCCGATCGAGCCGCCGCGTAGAATGGGCCCGTGACGCGGCTGCGACTGACCACCGCCGGCGAGAGCCACGGTCCCGGCCTGACCGCGATCCTCACCGGCATCCCGGCGGGTCTCGCGATCGACGTCGATTTCGTGCACCGCGAGATGAAGCGGCGCATGCACGGCTACGGCCGCGGCGCGCGCATGAAGATCGAGACCGACGCCGTCGAGATCCGCGGCGGCGTGCGCGGCGCCGAGAGCCTCGGCTCGCCGATCGCCCTGTGGATCGCCAACCGCGACTTCGAGAACTGGCGCGCGGTGATGGATCCGCTCGAGACCGACGCCGAGCGGGCCGCGAAGCGCCGGGTGCACTCTCCGCGCCCCGGCCACGCCGACCTGTCGGGCGGCCTCAAGTACCTGCGCAGCGATCTGCGCGACGTGCTCGAGCGCGCCTCGGCGCGCGAGAGCGCCGCCCGGGTCGCCGCCGGCTCGATCGCCAAGCTGCTGCTGCGCGAGTGCGGCATCGAGATCCGCAGCGGCGTCCGCTCGCTCGGCCCGATCGGCCGGGAGCGGCCGGTGCCGAGCTGGCAAGAGCTGCTCGGAGTCGACGACCGCTCGCCGCTGCGCGCCGTTCACCGCGATCTCGAGGACCAGATGGTGGCGCTGGTCGACCGGGCGAAGAGCGACGGCGACACGCTCGGCGGCGCGGTGACCGTGATCGCCCACGGCGTGCCCGCCGGGCTCGGCTCGCACGTGCAGTGGCACGAGAAGCTCGACGGCCGCCTCGCCCGGGCGGTGATGTCGGTGCCGGCGGTCAAGGCGGTGGAGATCGGCGCGGCGCTGACCGCCAGCGCCGGCCCCGGCAGCCAGGCGCACGATCCGATCGAACTCGACGGCGAGGGCGGCTGGCGGCGGCCGACGAACCATGCCGGTGGCCTCGAAGGCGGCGTCACGAACGGCGCCGACGTGGTGGTCACGGCCTACAAGAAGCCGATCTCGACGCTGCGCAAGGGCATGCCCTCGGTGGACATCGACACCATGACGCCGCACCGCTCCCAATACGAGCGCAGCGACGTCACCGCCCTGCCGGCCGCCGGCGTCATCGCCGAGTCGATGGTCGCGCTGGTGCTCGCCGACGCTCTGCTCGAGAAGCTCGGTGGCGACTCGATGGCGGAGGTCAAGACCCACCTCGAAAGCACCCTCGCCCTCCAGCGCGAGTGGCCGCGCGTCTAGCCTGAGCTGCTCACCAAACTCCTCCCAGAATGCCGCAACTCCCTAGATCTGCTGCGTTTCGCTCCGGTAGGTCTGAGTCGCTCTCGGTCGCCAGCTTCGCATCTCCAGGCACTTGCAGCCTCCTGCATCGAACGCCGGTGAGAAGGTCAGGCTGGGTTCCGGGCGGCGGCGTCCCTCCCGCACCTCGAGGGTGAGAGAGGGAGTCGGGTACCGGGCGGGCGGGGCGGGAGAGAGGGGTGATCAGATCAGGATCAGCGCCACCCCCGCGCTCATCAACGCCACCGCCCCCAGCCGCGGCGCTCCGATCCGCTCGCCGAACAGCAGGTAGCCGAGGCCGAGCGCCCCGGCCGAGCCGATGGCCCGCTTGAGGCTCTCCACCAGCCCGACGTACAGGTTCGCGATCGCCACCAGGAAGAGGGCGATCGCCGCCGCGCTGGCGAGCAGCGAGGCGAAGGCGACCCAGCGGGTGCCGGGCGGCAGTCGCAGCTCCGCCGTCTGCCCGCGCAGGACCAGCGCCACGAACGCCCCGAGCCCGACCCCGAAGTGGAGCACCAGCGCGTGAAACGGGACCCCCGCCTGCGCCATCGCCAGCTTGTCGAGTGGCGTCGCCAGCGACCAGGCGAGCGCGACCCCGGCCATGATCAGGGTGCCCGGCTCGCGCCGCAGCGCCCGCCAGGCGGCCCCCAGGTTGAGCCGATCGCCGCTGCCGAGGTTGATCAGGAACGCGCCCGCCACCACCAGGCCGATGCCCGCGGCCTGCCGGGCGGTCGGCACCTCGCCGAGCATCGGCAGCGCCAGCAGGGTCGCGAACACCGGGGTCAGCGACAGCATCGGGATGGTGGCGCTGAGCGGCGACCGGCGCACCGCCTCGAAGAAGGCCAGGTTGGACACGATGTTGAGCGCCACCGAGATGCCGCCCGGCAGCCAATAGCCGCCGCCGACCGGTGGCGCTCCGGCGCGCAGCCACCAGGTCAGGAACAGCGGCACCGCGCCCCACGACAGCACGCACAGGACCGGTAGCGCCCGCGTCCGGCGCATCAGCACCTTGCGCGAGACGTCGGTGAGCGAGTAGGCGATGCCGCTGGCCACCGCGGCCAGGACGTAGAGCAGAGGCGCTGTCATCGGTCGTCCGCATTGTAAGACCGTTCACAGCCGGTCGCCACGGCCGTTGCTAGACTCGCGACCGGCATGCATCTGACCCCCAAGGCTCTGGCCGAAGTCCTTGAAAGACAAGGGCTTATCAACCGCTCCCAGGTTCAGGAGATTCTCCGCGAAGCGGATTCGATGCCGTCGCGCCAGCGCAATCCGCGCGCCTACGAGCAGAAGGCGGTCGCCTACGAGATCATTCAGCGCCTGCGCCTGCCCAACAACGGCACCGCCAACAGCCTGCTCGGCGAGGTCGAGATCGCCCAGGCGGTGGCCCAGGACGCCGGCCTGCCGTTCGTCCGCATCGACACCCTGGCGCTCGACGCCGACCTGATCGAATCGAAGATCTCGAGACCGTTCGCCCGCAAGCACCGGATGGTGCCGCTGCAGCTCGACAACGGCAAGCTGCGGGTCGCCTGCTCCAACCCCTACGACATCGAGGCCATCGACTCGTTC
>JBFGLX010000050.1:0-15089 GCA_041575955.1 Thermoanaerobaculia bacterium | reverse complement strand
GCGCCAGCCGGCGGCAGCGGTCGGCGAGCTCGCCGGCCGACAGCCCGAGCGGCTTCAACGCCGCGCACAGGAGCGGCCGCGGCTCCGCCACTCCGCACAAGCGCCGCAGCCCCTCGACGCCGTGGCGCGGGCCGGGCAGGAGCTCGAGCACGGCCGGCGGCCAGTCGATCTCCTCGACCCGGATGCCGGCCTTCATCGAGACGTTGCCGAACAGCAGATTCAGCAGCTGCGGCAGCTCGCCGCCGAGCGCTTCGACCGGATAGGAGATCCGGGCGACGTGCCGATCGCCCGCCGGCTCCAGGCTCTCCACCCGGCCGACCACCGACTCGAGGATCTCCGCCGGCACGCAGTCGGCCGGCAGCTCGACGGTCTGCTCGAGCGCGACGTCGCGCGCCTTCTCTGCGGGCGACTCGCCCGGCGAGCAGGTCAGAAGGTAGGTGATCGCCAGCCGATCGGTCATGCGGAAACACAATCTACCCGAAAACCGATCCCCGTCGGCAAGCCTCTTGCTCACCGCCCCGGCCGGGCGCCGCGCCCGAATTCAGGGACAGGCACCGAATCGGTGCCGCCAATCGGTGCCGGTCCCCGCTTCTCCGCTCAGTCCATCGCCAGGGCAAACCGGAGCGCGTCGTGCGCGGCCCGCAGCTTGGGGCGGCCGAGGACGGCAAGACGGCTCTCGAGACGCGCCTTGCGGATCGTGACGATCGAATCGAGGTTGACGACGCAATCCCGGGGCAGTCCGTCCTCCGGCCCGAGGGGCACTTCGACCGGGATCCCCCGGACCCGCGTGGTCAGAGGCGCCACGGTGACCAGGGCGCGCACCGGGTAGGCCTCGTCCCTGGAGAGCAGCAGGACCGGCCGCCGACCGGCCGGCTCGCGCAACCGGGCCCACCAGATCTCTCCGCGCCTCAATCCCAGCTCTCCCGCTCGAGGATCTCCTCCCCCAGCCGGTCGAGATCGTCGACGTCGTACTCCGCCTCTGGCTCGGCGACGTATCCCGCCCGGTACCGCTCGATCGCCTCCTCACGGCGCCGCCGCTCGACCAGCGCCTCGACGGCACGCCGGAAGAGCTGGCTCCGAGACTCGCCGGTCGCGCGCCGCTCGCGATCGGCGATCTCGAGCGTCCGCTTGGGCAGGCTGATGGAGATCTTGGCGCTCCCGGGCATCACTCCTACTCCAATTCCTACTCGAATCCTACCACGATCCTACCGCCCCGGCCGACCCCCGGGGGAGCGTTCGGCGGCAGGCGTGTAGCGGGCGGAGATGCCCGGAGATGGTGGACGCGCCGACCGAGGGCCCCGCAGGCGTACATGCAGTGCGCCGAGGACGCCCGACCGGCGAGAGGTCTCGCAGCACGAGGTGTAGCGGGCGGAGATGCCCGGAGATGGTGGGCTTCCCGACCGAGGGCCCCGCAGGCGTACATGCAGTACGCCGAGGACGCCCGACCCCCGGGGGAGCGTTCGGCAGCAGGCGTGTAGCGGTCGTAGATGCCCGGAGATGGTGGACGCGCCGACCGAGGGCCCCGCAGGCGTACATGCAGTACGCCGAGGACGCCCGACCGAGGCGCGTCCGCCAGATTCGGGTAGATACGGCCGCTACACCCCGAAGTAGCGGGCGTCGGGGTGGTGAAACACCAACGCCGACACACTCGCCTCGGGGCTCATCATGTCGCCCTCGGTCAGGGTGACGCCGATGTCCTCGGGCTCGAGGAGCTCGAACAGCAGGCGCTGGCCGGCGAGGTCGGGGCAGGCCGGGTAGCCGAAGCTGTAGCGCTTGCCCTGGTAGCGGGCCGCCAGCCGGTCCTTGAGGGTCGTCCCGGGCGGGTCGACGAAGCCCCAGAGCTCGCGCAGGCGCTTGTGGAGCAGCTCGGCCGCGGCCTCGGCGGTCTCGAGCGCCAGGGCGGCGAAGGCGTGGCTCTTCAGGTACTCGCCGGACTTCTTCCACGCCTCCACCCGCTGCCGGACGCCGGTGCCGGCGGTGGTGACGAAGAGGGCGACGTGGTCGTTCTCGCCGACGTAGTCGGCCAGGCAGAGCCCGTCCGGCTCCGGCTGGCGCGGAAACTCCCAGCCCGCCGGCCGGCCGCCGTTCGAGAGCACGATCCCGTTCGCCTCGGCCTGCGCCGGGAAGAACCTCCAGACGCCCTTGGCGGTCATGGCGCCGCCGCGCGCGATCTCCTTGAGCTCGCCCAGCACCCGCTCGAGCTTGGCGAGCTTGGGATCGCCGCGCTCGGCGAGCTTGGCGACCGAGCCCTTGAGGCCCAGGTGCTTGCCGTAGAGCATCTGCGGGTTGATCTCGGCCCAGACCTGGTCGAGATCGAAGGTCTCGACGTGGCGCTCGAGGTCGGGAGGCCGCGGGACCTCGACATCGCGCCGCACCCGCGAGCTGCGGGTGGTGCCGGCCGGCCGCTGCTCGCGCGCCTCGGGCGGGGCCACCTCGACGTCCTCGGCGATCTGCCGGGCGACCTCGGCTTCGAGCTCCGGCCGCCTGGCGCCGTCGGTCAGGCGCTCGACCAGCTCGAGGCCGTGCATGGCGTCTTTCGCGTAGGTGCAGAAGCTGCCGTAGGCGGCCGCGATCTTGCGGTGGGTGAAGCGCCGGCTCAAGGCGGCGCCGCCGACCAGGATCGGCACGCCGACGCCGACCGCCTGCAGGTCGCCGGCGCTCAGCACCATCTGCTGGGCGCTCTTGACCAGCAGGCCCGACAGCCCGAGCACGTCCGGCCGGTGCTCGCGCACCGCCTGGATGAGCCGCTCGCTGGGCACCCGGATGCCCAGGTTGACCACCTCGAAGCCGTTGTTCGAGAGCACGATGTCGACCAGGTTCTTGCCGATGTCGTGGACGTCGCCCTTGACCGTGGCGAGCAGGATCTTGCCGCGGCTGGCGTCGCTCGCCTTGTCCATGTGCGGCTCGAGGTACGAGACCGCCGCCTTCATCACCTCGGCCGACTGCAGGACCTCGGCGACGATCAGCTCGTTGGCGTTGAACAGCCGCCCGACCTCGGCCATGCCGGTCATCAGCGGCCCGTTGATGACGTCCATCGGGTCGGGCCAGCGCTCGTCGGCGAGCGCCTGGTCGAGGTCGCCCTCGAGGCCCTCCTTGGTGCCCTCGACCACCGAGCGCGCGATCCGCTCGTCGAGCGGCAGCTCCTCGCGCGGCGGACCGGTGATCGCCGACTTGCGGCCGCGGAAGTGCTCGGTGAACCGCTCGATCGCCGCGTTCGAGCCGTCGACGTCGTCGGAATCGAGGTAGATCAGCGACTCGGCCAGCCGGCGCTCCTCGGCCGGAATCTCGGCGTAGCGGGCCAGCCGCTGGGTGTTGACGATGGCCGCGTCGAGCCCCGCCTGGGTGGCGTGGTAGAGGAAGACCGAGTTGAGCACCTCGCGGCCCGAAAGCGGCAGCCCGAAGCTGACGTTCGAGATGCCGAGAATCGTGCGGGTGAGCGGGAACTCGGCCTTGATCGCGCGCACGCCCTCGATCGTGTGCGCCGCCGAGCCGATATAGGCCCGGTCGCCGGTGGCGCACGGGAAGACCAGCGGGTCCCACCAGATGTCCTCCGGCGGCTGGCCGAACTCCTCGACCAGCAGCTCGTAGCTGCGGCGCGCGATCTCGAGCTTGCGCTCCACCGAGACCGCCATGCCGCGCTCGTCGATGGTGCCGACCACAACCGCGGCGCCGAACCGGCGGGCGAGCGGCACCACGTGGTCGAAGCGGCTGCGGCCGTCCTCGAGGTTGATCGAGTTGAGCACCGCCTTGCCCTGGCACCAGGTCAGGGCACGCGCCATCACCTGGTGATCGGTCGAGTCGATCATCAGCGGCACCTTGACCATGCGCACCAGGCGGTCGAGGAACCCCTCGACGTCGGCGATCTCGTTCCGGTCGGGGTCCTGCATGCAGACGTCGAGCACCTGGCCGCCGTTGCGGACCTGGGCGCGGCCGACCTCTGCGGCCTTCTCCCACTCGCCCCGGGCGATCAGCTGGCGGAACTTGCGGCTGCCCAGCACGTTGGTGCGCTCGCCCACCAGGAGCGGCCGGTTGTCGGCCGTCAGCTCGACCGCCTCGATGCCCGAGATCAGGCTGCGCTGATGGCGCGAGGCCGGCTTCGGCGCCCGCCCCTCGACCAGCTTGGCCAGGGCCTCCACGTGCGCCGGGCGGGTGCCGCAGCAGCCGCCCACCAGGCTCAGCCAGCCGTTGTCGAGGAAGCGGCCGATGACCTCCACGAAGTGCGCCGGTCCCTGGTGGTAGATCCCCTCTTCGTCCGGCAGGCCGGCGTTGGGCACGCAGGCGATGCGGGTGTGCGCGAGCTCGGCCAGGGTGCGCACGTGCTCGGTCATCAGCTCCGGCCCGGTGGCGCAGTTGAGCCCCAGATAGAGCAGGTCGGCGTGCGCCAGCGAGACCGCCAGCGCCTCGGCGTCCTGGCCGGCCAGCATGGTGCCGGTGGTCTCGATGGTCGCCGACACCGCCACCGGCACCCGCCAGCCGGCGGCCTCGAAGGCGCTCTCGACCCCCAGGAGCCCGGCCTTGATGTTGCGGGTGTCCTGGCAGGTCTCGAGCAGCAGGTAGTCGGCGCCACCGGCGATCAACCCCAGGGTCTGGACGCGGTAGTGGTCGATCAGCTCCTCGAACGTGACGCCACCGGTGACCGAGATCGCCTTGGTCGTCGGCCCCATCGAGCCGCACACGAAGCGCAGCCGGCCGGGGGCGTCGAAGCGGGCGCACGCCCGGCGCGCGATCTCGGCGGCGAGCCGGTTGAGCTCGAACGCCCGGTCCGCCAGACCGTACTCGGCCAGCACCAGCGGCGTGCCGCCGAAGCTGTTGGTCTCGACGACGTCGGCGCCCGCCTCGAGATAGCTCGAGTGCAGCCGCTCGACCACGTCCGGGCGGGTCGCGCACAGGTTCTCGTTACACCCCTCGAGCTCCGGGCCGCCGAAGTCGCCGGCGGTCAGGTTGGCGTCCTGCAGCCCGGTGCCGGTGGCGCCGTCGAGCACCAGCACCCGCTCCTCCAGCTCCTCGAGCAGCGCCTGGGTGCGGAACTCGGTGTCCGGCCGCGGCTCGGGGATCGGGGCTGGGATGTTGTTGACTCTCGTCACGTTCCGTCGACCTCGTGCCAGGTGGCCCTGCGCGGCGCGCGGCGGGCAAGGCCCGTCATTCCAGATCCAGCCTGGCCATCACCTTCTTGACCGCCTTGGCGCTGAGCATCACGTAGAAGTGAATCGAGGGAGCGCCTTTGGCGAGCAGCTCCTTGGCCTGCCGGGCGGCCCACTCGGCGCCGATCTCGAGCACCTGGCTGGGTTTCGCGGCCTCCACCTCGTCGGCGAGCTCGACCGGGATCTCGCAGTGGAACATCTCGGGCAGCGTTCGGAGCTGCCTCTTGGTGGCCAGGACCTTGAGACCGGGGATGATCGGCACCTCGATGCCGCGCTCGCGGCACTGCTCGACGTAGGCGAAGTAGTGGCGGTTGTCGAAGAACATCTGGGTGACGATGTAGTCGGCGCCGGCGGCGATCTTGGCTTCGGTGTTGCGCAGGTCGGCCTCCATGTTGGGCGCCGCGAAGTGCTTTTCGGGATAGCCCGAGATGCCGATGCCGAAGTCCATCGGCTGGGCGTCGAGCAGGCCCTCCTCGAGGTAGCGGCCGTGGTTCAGGGCGGCGATCTGGCTGACCAGCTCGACCGCCGAGTCGTTGACGCTCTTGCCGTCCTTGGGCTGCTTGCGGTAGCCACTGTCGTCGCCCTTGACCGCCAGCACGTTGTCGATGCCGAGGTAGTTCAGCTCGATCAGGAAGTCCTCGGTCTCCTCGCGGGTGAACCCGGTGCAGATGGCGTGCGGCACCGCGTCGATGTGGTACTTGTTCTGGATCAGCGCGCAGATGCCGATGGTGCCCGGCCGCTTGCGCTTGACCTTGCGCTGGATGCCGTCGCGGGTCTCCTCGTAGACCACCTGGGCGGCGTGGCTGGTGATGTCGATGAAGGGCGGCTCGAAGCGCGCCAGGTCCTCGATCAGCTCCAGGAGCTCCTTGAGGTTGCCGCCGCGCAGCGGCGGGATGATCTCGAACGTGATGACCGGCTTGGTGGCTTTGGCCAGATGCTCCGTGACTTTCATAGCGAAAACCCGCTTCCGGCATGTCGGAAGCGGGTTGCGTCGTCGGTGACCGCCGGACACTTGTTTGCCGGGTGGCTGGATGACCTCCCGACCGCATCCTCGCTCGAAAGCAAGTTGGCACCTTGGGTGTCCGTCCCAGGTTGCCGTGCCCAGCGTCCGCCGGACCGCTCCGAATGCGCGCCAAGCCTAGCGCGCCGGGCTTCCGGAGTCAAACCGCGGTCGACAGCAGTCAACGCCAGGAGCTGGCCGCGATTCTGGCGCCCGCGACCCCGGCCAGCGATCCCAGACCGTTGACCGCCAGGTCCCGCCATTCGAAGGCGCGGCCCGCGATACCGATCTGGGCCAGCTCGAGGACCAGCCCGTAGAGGACCGTGAGCAGGAGCGCGGCGAGCGCCGGTCGCCGCCAGAGCGCCGCGCGCAGGGAGCGGTAGAGCAGGAACGCCAGGACCAAGAAGAGGAAGAGGTGCGCCGTCGACGGCGCCCACTCGGGGAGCGGGCCGACGCGCGCCAGCTCCGACTCCGGCATGAGCAGGCCGACCGCGATCAGGACGGCCCAGAGCAGGGTCGGTAGATGAGCTCTCATGGGCGCGCGCAATCTGCTTCCTGTGACTAAGATAGGCAGCGAATTATGGCAGAGCGCAGCCCGGCATCGCCCGCGTCCGACCTCGTCTCGGCGATAACCGAGCGTCGCGCCCGCATCGGCATCATCGGACTCGGCTACGTCGGCCTGCCGCTGGCCCTCACCTTCAGCGCCCGCGGCTTCGACGTCCTCGGCTTCGACAGCGACAACGACAAGGTCGAGCGGCTCAACCGGAGCGAGAGCTACATCTCGCACATCGACTCCGCGCGGCTGAGCGAGCCGGTGGCCTCGGGGCGCTTCGCCGCGACCGCCGAGCTCGGGCGCCTGGGCGAGCCGGATGCCCTGATCATCTGCGTGCCGACGCCGCTCGCCGCCGGCAATCAGCCCGACCTGAGCTACGTCGAGCGCACCGGCGAGGCGATCGCCCGCGCCCTGCGCCCGGGCCAGCTCGTGGTCTTGGAGTCGACCACCTACCCGGGCACCACCGACGAGCTGCTGCGTCCGGTGCTCGAGCGCGGCGGCCTGCGCGCCGGCGAGGACTTCTTCCTCGCCTACTCGCCCGAGCGCGAGGACCCCGGCAACCCGAGCTTCGCCACCCGCTCGATCCCCAAGGTGGTCGGAGGCGTCGATCCGGAGTCGGCGCGGGTGGCGCGCGAGCTCTACGACGCGGTGGTGGTGGCGACGGTGGCGGTGTCGAGCGCGCGCGTCGCCGAGGCGTCGAAGCTGACCGAGAACATCTTCCGGGCGGTCAACATCGCGCTGGTCAACGAGCTCAAGATCGTCTACGACAAGATGGGCATCGACGTCTGGGAGGTGCTCGACGCGGCGGCGACCAAGCCGTTCGGGTTCATGCGCTTCGATCCCGGGCCGGGGTGGGGCGGCCACTGCATCCCGATCGACCCCTTCTACCTGAGCTGGAAGGCCGAGCAGCACGGCGTTCGGCCGCGGTTCATCGAGCTTGCCGGCGAGGTCAACGTGGGCATGCCGGGCTGGGTGATCGGCAAGCTCGAAGCCGCGCTGGGCAAGCGGCGGCTCGCCCTCGCGGACCGCCGCGTCCTGGTGCTGGGGCTGGCCTACAAGAAGGACGTCGGCGATCCGCGGGAGAGCCCGGCGTTCGAGATCCTGGCCGAGCTCGGCCGGCGCGGCGCCCACACCGCCTACCACGATCCGCACATCCCGGTGGCGCCGGCGATGCGCTCGTGGCCCGACCTGCCGCCGATGAGCTCGCTGCCGCTGACCGCCGAGCACCTCGAGGCGCAGGACGCGGTGGTCGTGGTGACCGATCACCGCGACGTCGACTACGACATGGTGCGCCGGCACGCCCGCCTGATCGTCGACACCCGCGGCGTCTACCCCGCCGGCCTGGACAACGTGGTCAGGGCGTAGCGGTGAGAGGAACAGGCTAGATGCCGAAGGTCGAGCTCGAGGGCGTGCCCGTCCTGGTCACCGGTGGCGCCGGCTTCATCGGTTCGCATCTCGTCGACGCGCTGCTCGCCGCCGGCGCCGCCGTGCGGGTCTTCGACAACCTCGCCACCGGCAGCCTCGACAACCTCGCCCACTGCCGCGACCGGATCGAATGGCTGGCGGCCGATCTGCGCGATCCGGACGCCTGCCGCGGCGCCTGCCAGGGCGTCAGGTACGTCTTTCACCAGGCGGCGCTCGGCTCGGTGCCGCGCTCCATCGCGGATCCGGCGACCTCGATCGACGTCAACCTTGGCGGCACCGCCAACCTGTTCGCGGCGGCCCGCGATCAGCAGGTCGAGCGCGTCGTCTTCGCCTCGTCGTCGAGCGTCTACGGCGACAGCGAGGCGCTGCCCAAGCGCGAGGGCGCCGAAGGGCGTCCGCTGTCGCCCTACGCCGCTTCCAAGCGCTTCTGCGAGGAGCTCGCCGAGGTCTTCGCGAGCTGCTACGAGCTGGAGATCGTGGGGCTGCGCTACTTCAACGTCTACGGCCCGCGCCAGTCGCCCGAAGGGCCCTACGCGGCGGTCATCCCGCGCTTCTTCAAGGCCGCCCTGGCGGGCGAGCGGGCACTGATCTACGGCGACGGCGAGCAGACCCGCGACTTCACCTTCGTCACCGACGCGGTCGAGGCGAACCTGCTGGCCGCCGGGGCACCGGCGCGAGCCTCGGGCAGGGCGTACAACGTCGCCGGCGGCCGGCGGGTGAGCGTCAACGAGCTGGCAGCAGCGATCGGCCGCATCGTCGGCTCCGAGGCGTCGCCGAGCCACCGGCCCGAGCGCCCCGGCGACGTTCGGCACTCGCTCGCCGACCTGAGCCGCGCGAGCGACGACCTCGGCTATGCCAGCGCCGTCGATCTCGACCTCGGGCTCTCGCAGTGTCGCCGCTACTATGAGAGTATCTTCAGCCGAACCGGTCGAGGGCCCTCCGCTCCGCCATCAGCTTCTTCATGACCCAGCCCGACCCGAACACCGTCCTGGTCACAGGCGGCGCAGGATTCATCGGCTCGCACGTCGCCGACGCCCTGATCGCCGCCGGCCGCCGCGTGCTCATCGTCGACGACCTGTCCGGCGGCAGGCGCGAGAACCTGCCGGGCGACGCCGAGTTCCATGAGCTCGACATCCGCTCGCCGGAGGCCGCGCGCCTGGTCGAGAGCGAACGCCCGGGCACGCTCGTGCACCACGCGGCCCAGATGGACGTGCGGCGCTCGACCGACGATCCGGTCTTCGACGCCGACGTCAACATCCTCGGCAGCCTGAACCTGCTGCGGGCGGCGGTGCGCGCCGGCACCCGCCAGGTCGTCTTCGCCTCGACCGGCGGCGCCATCTACGGCGAGCAGGACGCCTTCCCCGCCGCCGAGGACCACCCCACCCGGCCGCTCTCACCCTATGGCGTCAGCAAGCTCGCGGTCGAGCGCTACCTCTACTACTTTCACGTCGAGCACGGCCTCGACGCGGTCTGCCTGCGCTACGCCAACGTCTACGGCGAGCGCCAGAACCCGCACGGCGAGGCGGGCGTGGTGGCGATCTTCCTCGAGCGCCTGCTCGCCGGCGATCCGTGCCGGATCAACGGCGACGGCCTCCAGACCCGCGACTACGTGCACGTCTCGGACGTCGTTCGGGCCAACATGGCGGTCCTGGGCCTGACCGGATTCCAGACCTTCAACGTCGGCACCGGCGTCGAGACGTCGGTGGTCGACCTCTACGCGGCGCTGGTCCGAGCGGTCGATTCCGAGCTCGAGGCCAGCCACGGCCCGGCGGCGCCCGGTGAGCAGCGGCGCTCGGTGATCGACGCCGGCCGGCTGCGCGCGACCGTGGGCGTGCCGCCGCCGCTGGCGCTCGACCAGGGCATCGCGCTCACCGCGGCGTGGTTTCGCGATCGTCACCCACGATGACCGCCATCCTCGGGATCTCCGCGTTCTACCACGACAGCGCCGCCGCCCTGATCGTCGACGGCGAGGTGGTGGCGGCCGCGCAGGAGGAGCGCTTCAGCCGCAAGAAGCACGACTTCCGCTTTCCGAAGCTGGCCATCGACTACTGTCTCGCCGAGGCCGGGATCGACGGCGCCGAGATCGATCACGTCGCCTTCTACGACAAGCCGCTGACCAAGTTCGAGCGCCTGCTCGAGACCTACGTCACCTACGCGCCGGTCGGCTTCGCGTCGTTCCGCAAGGCGATGCCGCTGTGGCTCAAGGAGAAGCTCTGGATGCCGCGGCAGATGGACAAGGGCCTGGGCCAGAAGTTCGAGGGGCGCTACATCTTCACCGAGCACCACGAGTCGCACGCCGCCAGCGCGTTCTACCCGTCGCCCTACGAGCAGGCGGCGATCCTGACCATGGACGGCGTCGGCGAGTGGGCGACCGCCAGCTTCGGCAGCGGGCGCGGCAACCGGATCGAGCTCAGCCACGAGCTGAGATTCCCGCACTCGCTGGGGCTGCTCTACTCCGCGTTCACCTACTACACCGGCTTCCGCGTCAACAGCGGCGAGTACAAGCTGATGGGGCTCGCCCCGTACGGCGAGCCGCGCTTCGAGGGCGAGATCCTCGAGCACCTGGTCGATCTGAAGGACGACGGCTCGTTCCGCATGGACATGTCCTACTTCAACTACTGCCAGGGGCTGACCATGACCTCGGGCAAGTTCGAGCGGCTGTTCGGCCGGCCCGCCCGGCGGCCCGAGTCGCCGCTCACCCAGCACGAGATGGACGTCGCCGCGTCGATCCAGAAGGTCACCGAGGAGATCGTCCTGCGCATGGCCCGACACGTCCACCGCGAGACCGGCATGCGCAACCTGGTGCTGGCCGGCGGGGTGGCGCTCAACTGCGTCGCCAACGGCCGGATCCAGCGCGAGGGGCCGTTCGACTCGATCTGGATCCAGCCCGCCGCCGGCGACGCCGGCGGCGCGCTCGGCGCCGCCCAGTTCGTGTGGCACCAGCTGCTCGACAGGCCGCGCACGGTGGGCAAGAGCGATTCCCAGCGCGGCTCGCTGCTCGGCCCGCGCTTCGAGACCGGCGAGATCGCTGCCTACCTGGAGTCGATCGGCGCCACCTTCCAGCGCATCGACTCGGACGCCGAGCTGTTCGACCGCGTCGCCGAGCTGATGGCCAGCGACAAGGTCGTCGGTTGGTTCGCCGGCCGGATGGAGTTCGGTCCGCGGGCGCTCGGCTGCCGGTCGATCATCGGCGACGCCCGCAGCCGCGAGATGCAGCGCGTGATGAACGTCAAGATCAAGTTCCGCGAGTCGTTCCGGCCGTTCGCGCCGGTGGTGCTGGCCGAGCACGCGCACGAGTACTTCGAGCTCGAGCCGCACCAGGAGAGTCCCTACATGCTGATCGTCGCCGACGTCCGCGAGGACAAGCGAATCCGCGTCGACGGCGAGGCCGCGCGCGCCCAGGGGCTCGACAAGCTCAAGGTCATCCGCTCACAGGTGCCGGCGATCACCCACGTCGACTATTCGGCGCGGGTCCAGACCGTGGACGCCGAGCGGCACGGCCGCTTCCAGAAGCTGCTGGCCCGCTTTCACGAGCTGACCGGCTGCCCGGTGGCGATCAACACCAGCTTCAACATCCGCGGCGAGCCGATCGTCTGCACGCCGCAAGACGCCTACCGCTGCTTCCTGGCCACCAACATGGACGTTCTGGTGCTCGAGAACTGCCTGCTGCTCAAGGACGACCAGCCGGAGGTCTCGAAGCGCGAAGTCGAGAAGTACATCCAGAGCTTCGACCTCGACTAGGGCGACGCATACGATGAACCCTCAGCGGAAACTTTCTTCGAGCGTGCGCCGGGCGGGGGCGTCCTTCTCCCACCTCGGGGAGGGAGAGGGAGCCGAGGGAGTGGGAGGTGCTCCGATCGAATGATCGACATCAACTGGAAGCCCTCGAACAAGGACCTGCGGATCTTCGCCACCGCCTGGCTGGTGTTCACGGCCGGGTTCGGCGTCGCCTTCTGGCTCAAGGGCGGGGCCGGCCCGCTGGTCAAGACGCTCTGGGTCGCCGGTCCGGCGGTGTTCGGGCTCGGCATGCTCCGGCCGCAGCTGATCAGGTTCCTCTACGTCGGGCTGTCGCTCGTCGCCTTCCCGATCGGCTTCGTCATCGGCAACGTCCTGATGGCGCTGGTCTTCTACCTGCTGGTCACGCCGGTCGGCCTGGTCTTTCGTCTGCTCGGCCGCGACCTGCTCGATCGGAAGCTCGACCCCGAAGCGCCGAGCTACTGGAGCGAGCGCCCGCCGCCGCGCAAGGCCGAGCGGTACTTCCGGCAGTTCTGAAGAAGGGGGAGAGCCCTTCCCTTTCGATCCCTCCGGTCCGGACCCCCGGACGGTCGGGGCTTGACGTTGCAGTGCTCTGCTAGAATCCGTGCGACAGCGAGAGAGACCCGATGAGCTCCGATTTCGAAAAAGAAGCCAGTCGCGGCCGAGAGTCCTTCTTGAGCGAGTTCGCCCACTTCCTGATGGACAACAAGAAGTGGTGGATGATCCCGATCATCGCGGTCCTGCTCCTGATCGGCGTCCTCCTGATCGCCGGCGGCAGCGGCGTCGCGCCGTTCATCTACACCCTGTTCTAGCGGCCCGTAGAGCTCTCGGAGTGCCACCGGGCTGGCCGGCCCTCAGGGCCCGCCAGGCGGGTCGCGGACGCTGCTATAATCGCGACCAGGGGAGGCGGCTGCCGCGCGCGCCCGGTCGATCGGGCGGGCGAACTCGGAGATGGGGGCGTTGTGAAGCGGGAGGCCTGCCTGATGCCCTTTATCCCCACGAACCGCTCAACCCTCCGCGCGATCCCGGACACCTCCCGGCAACGTCCCGACGTCAGCCGCTCGACCGCCGGCCGCCGCCGAACGGCGCTCGCGCTCGGACTCGGCCTGCTCTGGGCCGCCTCGAGCGCCGCCCAGCCGGTCGGCACCGTGCGGATCGCCAGCGGCCTATCGAATCCGGTCTACCTCGTCGCGCCGCCCGACGACTTCAACCGCGCTTTCGTGCTCGCTCGGATCAGCGGCGAGATCTCGGTCCTGAACCTGACGACGGGGGCGTTCAACGCGGCGCCCTTCCTGACCGTGCCGGACGTCACCGGCGAGGGACTTCAGGGACTCGCCTTCCACCCCGAGTACGACATCAACGGCTATTTCTACGTCTACCATTTCACCCATACGCCCGATCGGACCGTGGTCAAGCGGTTCACCCGCTCCGCGAACGATCCCGACCTGGCGGATCCGCTCAGCGGTCTGACCATCCTCGAGATCGATCAGCCCTTCGAGAACCACAACGGCGGCTGGATCGGCTTCGGCCCCGACGGCTATCTGTACGTGCCGCTTGGCGATGGCGGCTTCGGCTGCGATCCGGATAACAACAGCCAGAACCCGGAGACCCTGCTGGGCAGCCTGCTGCGGCTCGACGTCGATCATGACGACTTCCCCGCCGATCCGCTGCGCAACTATGCCGTTCCGGCCGACAACCCCTTCGTCGCGCAGGCCGGCCGGGACGAGGCCTGGGCCTACGGCCTGCGCAACCCCTTTCGCTCCAGCTTCGATCGACTGACCGGCGACCTCTATCTCGGCGACGTCGGCCAGGGCACGCGCGAAGAGATCGACTACCAGCCGGCCACCAGCAGCGGCGGCGAGAACTACGGCTGGAAGGTGCGGGAGGGCTCCATCGCGACCCCCACCTGCGGCAGCGCCGGACCGCCGCCGCCCGGCAACGTCGATCCGATCTACGACTACGCCCACGGCACCGGCTCCAACCAGGGAAACTCGGTGACCGGCGGCTACGTCTACCGTGGGCCGGGCGCGGAGATCCAGGGCAAGTACTTCTTCGCCGACTTCGTCAACTCTCGGATCTGGTCCTTCGAGGCCGTCACCGGGGCCGGCTTCACGGACTGGACCACCCCCTTCGTGCCCGACGCCGGAAGCATCGACCTGCCCGTCTCCTTCGGCGAGGACGGCGCCGGCTACCTCTACATCGTCGACCTCGACGGCGAGATCTTCAGGGTCGTCGGTCCCTTCCCGTTCGTCCCCTGCCCAGACCTGGTGCTCAGCAACGACGCCTTCCTGGGAGTCGAGATCCGGGAGAACTGTCGCAATATCGACATCGGGCCCGAGCTCGTGGTGGCCGACGGCGGCGACCTGACCGTGCGCGCGGGCAACCGGGTCAAGCTGACGAACGGCGCGGTGATCGAGATCGGCGGCCAGCTGACGGTCGAAATCGACCCCGATCTCCAGCTGACTCCGCCTTGAGCAAGGGGAAAGGTCGCCAAAGAAAAAAGAGGCCCGGATCGCTCCGGGCCTCTTCGATGTTGCGACTTCGATCGGAGGTTTAGTACATCCCGCCCATGCCGCCGCCCGGCATGCCGCCGCCACCCATGTCGTGCTTCTCCTCCTTCTCCTTGACCTCGGAGACCAGCGCTTCGGTGGTCAGCATGAGGCCGGCGATGGAAGAGGCGTTGAGCAGCGCGGTCTTGGCGACCTTGGCCGGGTCGATGACGCCGGCCTTGACCAGGTCTTCGAACTCCCCGGTCTGGGCGTTGTAGCCCTCGTTGCCCTTCTTGGCGATCAGGTCACGCACGACGACCGAGCCCTCGGCGCCGGCGTTGTTGACGATCTGACGGGTCGGCTCCTCGAGCGCACGGCGCACGATGCTGACGCCGACGGCCAGGTCACCCTCGACCTTGACCGCGTCGACCGCGTCGATCGAGCGCAGGAAGGCCAGGCCGCCGCCGGGGACGATGCCCTCTTCGACCGCCGCCTTGGTGGCGTGCATGGCGTCCTCGACGCGAGCCTTCTTTTCCTTCATCTCGGTCTCGGTGGCCGCGCCGACCTTGATCACCGCGACGCCGCCGACCAGCTTGGCCAGGCGCTCCTGGAGCTTCTCGCGGTCGTAGTCCGAGGTGGTCTCCTCGATCTGGTTGCGAATCTGCTTGACCCGGCCGGCGATCGCCTCCTTGCGGACCTTGTCGTCCGAGTCGGTCACGATCGTG
>JBFGLX010000049.1:0-15461 GCA_041575955.1 Thermoanaerobaculia bacterium | reverse complement strand
CCACATCAGCGGGATGCCGAGCAGCAGGAACGAGATGAAGTAGGGGATCATGAAGGTGCCGCCGCCGTTCTGGGCGGCCTGCACCGGAAAGCGCAGGAAGTTGCCCAGGCCGACCGCGTTGCCGGCCATCGCCAGCACCAGGCCGATGCGGGTGGCCCAGCGCTCCTTCGAGTAGGTCTCGGCGCTCATGCGGTCCTCTGGCTCATCCGTTCAGCCTCCTCGAGCTGGATGGGGAACTTCGGCGGAAACCGGCCGGCAGTCTAACCCGGAGGGGCAGGGGTGTCCACCGGCAGGAGCCGCTCGAGGTCCTCGGCGACGATCTCGTAGAGGTCGTTCGGCTGGCCGTCGTAGCGGCGCGCGATCTCGCCCCCGGGTCCGAGCAGGACGTAGGTGGGAAACGCGAGCACGCGGAAGGCCTCGGTCACTGCGCGCTCGACGACGACGATCGGATAGGTCACGTCATAGGGCTCGAGGAAGCGGGCGACCTCGTCCGGGGTGCCGGAGAGCACCGCCAGCCCGAGCACCTGGAAGCCGCGGGCGGAGTAGTCGTCGTGCAGGTGGCTGAGCTTCGGAAACGCGCCGATGCAGGGCGGGCACCAGACGCCCCAGAAGTCGAGCAGCACGAAGCCGCCGGCGAGCTCCGCGGAGTCGAACTCGGAGCCGTCGAGCCGCAGGCCCTGGAAGGCCGGAGCGCGGCCGCCGGCGGCCGGGGCGGGCTGGCCCGCGGCGGGCCACGCGGCCAGCCAGGCCGCCGCCAGCAAGAGGGCGGCGCCGAAGCGGCGCGTCGCTCGGGCTGGCGTGGCTAAGCGCCCTTGGGCATCACGAGCCAGAGGATGAGGTAGACGATGATGCCCGGGAAGGCGGCCGAGAACACCGAGACGATGACGTAGAGGATGCGGACCAGGGTGGGATCCCACCCCAGCCAGTCCGCCAGGCCGGCGCAGACCCCCGCGATGATCTTGTTCGTTCGGGAGCGGTGAAGCGGTGTGCCGGCCATGGTTCCAAAACCTCCTGCTCCATCCTACGGCGCCGGCGCCGCCGGGTTTCGGGTTTCGAAAGACCGCCCTGTTCACGTGGCCAAAAAAAAAGGTGGCGAGCGGGAAGGAGGTTACCGCTCGCCGGTTGGGGATGGAAAGAAGGGTGTTGAAGCGAGACCAGAATAGATCCGAGGGCCGATCCCGGCTATGAAATCGTTCACAGCTCGCCTCGCAGCCCGGCCGCCCCTCAATTGAGGTAGCCCAGCTTGCGCAGCTCGTCGAGGGTTTTCCCGGTAGGGGCGACCTGGGGGGGCTCGAACGGCACGCGCGCGGCGATCATCGACTCGAGCCTCTCCTGGAGCTCGGCGGCGATGGCCGAGTCCTTGAGGCTGCGGTCCCAGAGCTCTTCCGGATCCGCGGTCAGATTGAACAGCGAGCGCCGCTTGGCGAGTCCGGCGAGTTTCCACTCCCGGGTCCGGATGGAGGAGCGCTCGCGGTTCGGCGGGCGGTCCATCCGGCTGACCGCGTCGAGCGGCGCCATCTCCTCACCCAGCACCAACGGACCGAGGTCGGCGCCGAAGAACTCTTTCGGGATCGGCAGCTGGAGAAAGCCGAGGATGGTCGGCCCGAGGTCGATCCCCCGCACCTGCTGGTCGACGACGCTGCCGCCGTGGCCGTTGCCCGGGTACTTGATGATCAGCGGCACCCGCAGGAGCTCGTCGTACAGCGAGTGCGAGTGGAACCCGACCACGCCGTGCTCGTTGAACTCCTCGCCGTGGTCCGAAGTGAAGACGATCATCGTCCGGTCGTACATGCCGCCGGCCTTCAGGTAGTCGACCAGCTTGCCGAAGCCGTCGTCCATCGAGCGGATCTCGGCGTCGTAGAGCGAGACGATGTAGGCGAGATCGGCGTCGTCGATCTCGATATCGCCCGCGCGGATCTCCTCGAGCAGGTCCTTGCTGACGTCCTCGGGCAAGGCGCCGTCGTAGCGGATATCTAGCAGCTCGCGATAAGGCGCTTCGGGCTCGTAGGGGTGATGCACCTCGTAGCTGTGGAGGAACAGGAAGAACGGCCGGTCGCCGTTCTCGTTCAGCCAGTCGATGGCGACGTCCACGGTGCCGGAGAAGTGCTCGGCCCCGGGCTCGCTGTAGCTTTCGAACCCCTGGTCGAGGCCGTAGATCTTCGCCATCTGGCCACCGCCGGTGAAGGCGGCGGTGCGGTAGCCGTACTCGAGCATGACCTCGGGCAGGGTCACCGCCTCTTCGGAGAGCCGGGTGCTTGCCGCCCACGACGCCCGGTGATGCTGGGGCAGGAGCGAGCTCAGCATCGAAGCGTGCGAATGGAGCGTCGAAGGCGCCTGGGCGATGCACTCGCTGAAGATCACCGAGTCGGCCGCGAACGCGTCGATGCGCGGCGTCGGCCGGGGATAGCCGTAGGCGCCGAGATGATCGGCGCGCAGGGTGTCGATCGAGATCAGGATCACGCTGTCGGTCGGCTCGGGGGGCGGCGCCTGGGGCGCCGTGCAGGCCCAGCCGAGCCAGAGCGCCAGCGCGGGCGCCAGCCGGCGGGCGACGCCGGACGGGCCCGGCCCCGGACGGCGCCGGAGCGATGTCGGTCGTAGGCTGTGGCTCATCGCGTCGAGGCCCTTGCAACTGGCACGCCACTTGCCTAATTGGAGGGCGGCCGATGGAAAGTCACTCGCCAGGGTACACGTCGGAAGGGCCGCCTGTGTCAATTCGACGCCGCAAGAGCCGTTTTTGCTTACGGCTCGGGCTGGCCGCGATCCTGATCGCGGCGCCCCTCGAGCTCCGCGCCACCGGCGCCGAACCGAGCCCGGTGGCTGCCGTTGTGGCTCGATACGGCCTGCGGCCGCTCGATCCGGCCGTGCCGTCGCCGGCCTTCGAGCTCCCCGACCTGGGCGGCGGCGAGCGCTCGCTGGCCGACTTCGCCGGCCGCTGGGTCGTGCTGACGTTCTGGGCGACCTGGTGCGGGCCGTGCCGGTGGGAGATGCCGAGCCTCGAGCGGCTGCACCAGAACCGGCAGGCGGCCGGCCTCAGCGTGGTCGGCGTCTCGGTCGACCGGACCGCCGGCCCCGCCGAGCGTTTCGTCGCGGACTACGGCCTGAGCTTCCCGAACCTGTGGGACAGCCGCGGCCGGGCGGCGGCCGCCTACCGGGCCGAGAGCATCCCGCTCAGCTACCTGGTCGATCCGGCGGGGCGGGTGGCCGCGGTGTCGCTCGGCGCGCGCGACTGGTCGGCGCTCCAGCCGATGGTCGACGAGCTCCTGGAGCTCGCGCCCCCCGGCCAGTCGGCGGCGGCCGGCTACGCGACCAGCGCCGGACCGATCGAGCTGCCGAGCACGCTACAGCCGCCGACGGCCGAGGTCCAGGCGTCGGCGGCCCGCCCCGAGGTGGGCGAGGCGTTCTCGGTCGAGGTGCGCGTCCGGTGGGCCGGCCATTTCGAGGACTACCTGCCGCACCCGCCGCGCGTCCACCTGCCCGAAGGGGTCGAGCAGGCGGCGGTCACCGCTTCCACCCGCAGCTCGGACGGCCGCAACGTGGTCGTCTACCGGATCGATCTCGAGGCGCGGGAGGCCGGCGCCTTCGCCCTCGACCCGATCGAGTTGAGCTACACGCCGCGCGCCGAGAGCGAGCCGATCGTCGCCCGGATCGAGGGTCCGACCGTGACCGTGGTCGAGGCCACCACGCTCGGGCTGCGGCCGGCGGCGTGGCTGGCGGGCGGCGCCGGCGCGGCGGCGCTCGGCTTGGCCCTGTTCGGACTCGGCCGCTGGCGGCGCGCTCGGCGGCCGGTGGCCGAGGCCGCCGGTCCGGGGCTCGGCGACGAGCTGAGCCGGCGGCTCGACGCGGCGCGCGCCCGCCGCCTCGAGGGCGACCTGCGAGGCGCCGCGCTGCTGCTGGCCGAGATCGACCGGCAGCTGGGCGTCGAGGGCGAGAGCGAGCGCGCGGCGCTCGACCGGCTGATCGAGGGCGCGCGCTACGGCGGCCGCGCCCCGTCGCGCGAGGAGCTCGACGGAATGGAGCGCCGAGTCGGCCGGCGCGTGCGGGAGCTGGCAGCCGATCCGAAGCAGGCGGCGCGTGAGGCGCTGCGCCTGCGCAACCAGGAGAGCTGAGCCGACGCTACGCCGCCGGGCTCGTTCAAGGAGACAAGATGAGCGCAATCGCGGAGGAGCTACTACCTGAGATCGAGGCCCAGGCGGCCGCTTTGCAGCGCCTGCGGGACGAGGTCGGCAAGGTCATCGTCGGCCAGCGATACATGGTGGATCGGCTCCTGATGGGGCTCATCGCCGACGGACACATCCTGCTCGAGGGCATTCCCGGGCTCGCCAAGACGACCGCGGTCAAGACGGTCGCCGAAGCGATCGACACCGGCTTCTCGCGCATCCAGTTCACCCCCGACCTGCTGCCGGCCGACCTCATCGGCACCGAGGTCTACCGGCCGCAGAGTCTCGATTTCGTGGTCAAGAAGGGCCCGGTGTTCACTAACCTGCTGCTCGCCGACGAGATCAACCGGGCGCCGGCGAAGGTGCAGAGCGCGCTGCTCGAGGCGATGCAGGAGCGCCAGGTGACGATCGGCGACCAGAGCCACCCCCTGCCCGACCCGTTCCTGGTGCTGGCCACCCAGAACCCGATCGAGCAGGAGGGCACCTACCCGCTGCCCGAGGCCCAGGTCGATCGCTTCATGCTGAAGCTCAAGATCGCCTACCCGAACAAGCCCGAGGAGAAGGAGATCATGCGCCGCATGGCGAGCCGTCACCGGCCGCGGGTCGAGCCGGTGCTGACGCCCGACGACATCCGCACGATGCGCGAGCTCGCCGACCAGATCTACCTCGACTCCAAGGTCGAGGACTACATCGTCGATATCGTCTTCGCCAGCCGCGAGCCCGCGACCTACCGCCTCGAGCGGCTGGAGAACCTGATCGAGTACGGCGCCTCGCCCCGCGCCAGCATCTATCTCGCCCAGGCGGCCAAGGTGCAGGCCCTGCTGAGCGGCCGCGGCTACGTCACGCCCCAGGACGTCAAGACCATCGGCCCCGACGTCCTCCGCCATCGCATCCTGGTCTCCTACGAGGCCGAGGCCCAGGAGCTCGCCTCGGACGACCTGATCCAGGAGATCTTCAGCACGGTCGACGTCCCATGACCACCGCCCCCGCGCCCGGGCGGGACGAGCTGTCGGGAGCTCTGCCGCCCGAGCTGTTCCAGAAGATCAAGACGATCCAGATCCGCACCCAGCGGACGGTCAACGACGTCTTCGCCGGCGAGTACGAGAGCGCCTTCAAGGGGCGTGGCATGGAGTTCGAGCAGGTGCGCGAGTACCACCCGGGCGACGACATCCGCCACATCGAGTGGAACGTCACCGCCCGCATGAGCGCGCCGTTCGTCAAGGAGCACCGCGAGGAGCGGGAGCTGACGGTGATGCTGGTGGTCGACGTCAGCTCCTCGGGCGCCTTCGGCAGCGTCGCCAAGCTCAAGAACGAGGTCGCCGCCGAGATCGCCGCGCTGCTCGCCTACACCGCGATCAAGAGCAACGACCGCGTCGGCCTGATCATCTTCTCGGATCGGATCGAGCACTTCATTCCGCCCAAGAAGGGGCGGTCGCACGTCTGGCGGGTCATTCGCGACATCCTGACGTTCCGCCCCACCCTGCGCACGACCGACCTGGTCGGGGCGCTCGAGTACCTCAACAAGGTCACCCGGCGGCGCACCGTCACCTTCGTGATCTCCGATTTTCTCGACGGCGACTTCGTCGATCAGTTCCGCGTGACCTCCAGACGGCACGACGTGACCGCGATCGCGGTCGGCGATCGCCGCGAGGAGAGCCTGCCGCGCATCGGGCTGATCGAGCTCGAGGACGCCGAGACCGGCCAGACGATCCTGATCGACACCTACGACCGCAACGTCACCGACGGCTTCGCGGTGCTCTCCGAGGACGACCGCGCGCGGCTCTCCGAGATGTTCCGCGCCGCGGGCGCCGGCGAGGTGAGGCTCCGCGCCGACGACCGGTCGTACGTCGACGCGCTGGTGCGGTACTTTCACGCCCGCGAAAAAAGACGGTGAGCGGAATGGAGCTGCGAGAGCCTCCGCGTCCGTCGACCGCGCAGCGTCCCGACAGCATTGTCAGGGGACTGCTCGTCGCGGTGCTCGTTGCGGTGGTCGGTCTGGGCGGCCTGATGTTCGTGCGCCCCGGCGGGGGAGGCGAGGAGCCGAACTCCGAGCGCCAGCGCGAGCTGGGCGCGAAGCTCAAGGCGGCCGGCGCCCTCGACCAGGCGGCGCTCCAGTACGAGCGCTACCTGGCGGGCGCCGACCTCGATCCGGCCGCCCGCGCCCGCGTCGCCTACAGCCTGGGCTCGACGTTTCTCGAGCGCGGCGACTACGAGCAGGCCCTGCGGTGGTTCTACGAGGCCGAGCTCTACGGCGCCGGCGAGCTCGCCGGCGAGCTCGGCCGCAAGATCGTCCACACCCTCGAGCGGCTGGGCCGTTTCCACGCCGCCCAGTCGGCCCTCGAATCCCGGGTCCGGCTCGACGACGCCTCCGGCGCCGAGGTCCGCCGCGCCGCCGGCGACCCGGTGGTCGCGCGCATCGGCGGCGAGGAGATCTACCGCTCCGACGTCGAGCGAGCGCTCGACGAGCTGCCGCCGGAGCTGGCGCAATCGATCCGCACGCCGGACGACCGCAGGGAGTTCGTCCGCCAGTACGTCGCCGAGGAGCTACTTTGGCGCAAGGCGCGGAAGCTCGAGTACGACCGCGACGCCGAGGTCGCCCGCCGGCACGCGGCCGCCCTCCGGCAGCTGGCGGTGGCGCGACTGGTCGAGGACGAGGTGATCGGCAAGGTGGCGGTCGACGAGGCCGATCTCGAAACCTTCTTCGAAGCCAACCGCGACCGCTACCGCCGCCCGGCCGGCGACGGCGCCGAGCCGCAAGAGCCGACCTTCGAACAGGCGCGGCCGGCGGTCGAGCGCGACTACCGGATGCGCAAGATCCAGTCCGGCTACCAGGCGTTGATCGAGAGCGAGCTCGCCGCCGAGTCGGTCGAGCTCTTCCCCGAGGCGATGGAGGGCGGGGGGTGAGCGCGGTCGCCCGCGGGCGGGGGCAAGCTCCGGCCCGGCGCCTCTTGCTCGGCCTCGCGCTGGCGTGCGCGGCTTGCGCTCAGCAGACCCCGGCGCCGGTCGCCGAGCCGCGGCCGGCGGTCGAGGCGAGCGCCTCGGTCGACCGCGCCGTGGCCACCACCGGCGACGTCCTGACCTTCAAGGTCACCGTCGACCACGATCCCGCCTACGCCGTCGACGTGCCGGAGGCGGGCGCCCAGATCCAGGGCTTCCGGATCCTCGACGTCACCCGCGGCGAGCCGTCCGAGCGCGGCGGCCGCATCGTCCGAGAGCTGGTCTACCGGTTGCGCGCGGACCTGGTCGGCTCCTACATCCTGCCGTCGATCACCGTCCGCTACCGGCCGGCGGACGCGCCCGAGGACGAGATCGCCGGCGCGGTCGAGACCTCGGAGATCTTCGTCGAGGTCGAATCGGTGCTGCCGGCCGACGGCTCGGCCGACGACATCCGCGAGATCAAGCCGCTGCGGCCGATCGAGCGCGACCGCGTTTGGTGGATCGCGGCGCTGGCGCTCGCCGCCCTCGCGCTGGCGGCGCTCGGCCTCTGGTACCTGCGGCGCCGCCGCGCGCTACCGGCCGCGGCGCCCCTCGAGCCGGCCGACGAGCGGGCGTTTCGTGAGCTCGACGCGCTGCGGGCGACCGACTTCGAGGATTCCGCCGCCGTCCGGCGCTTCTATTTCCAGATCTCCGAGGTCGTGCGGAGCTACGTCGAAGGGCGCTTCGGCCTCAACGCCACCGACCTCACCACCGAGGAGATCCTCGTCCGGCTGCCGACCATCGCGGAGCTGGCCGAGGCCGACCGCGCTGCGCTGGGCGCGTTCCTCGAGCACACCGACCGGGTCAAGTTCGCCGAGCACGTGCCGAGCTCGGCGGAGATCCAGCAGACCTGGGAGGGCGCCCTCGGCTTCGTCGAGGCGACCCGGCCCCGGCCCGAAGCCCCGGCGGAGGAGCTGGCGGCGTGAAGGGCGAGCTGTTCTTCGCCGACGCCGAGCTGCTCTGGGTGCTGCTGCCGGCGTTCGCGCTCTGGCTCGCCCTCTGGTACCTGCTGCCCCGGCTGCGCCGCCGCCAGGCCGCGGTGCGGTTCTCCAACCTCAAGCCGCTCGAGCGGCTGCGGCCGTCCCGGACGCTGCTGCTGCGCCGCCTGGTGATGGCGCTCAGGGTGCTGGTGGTCGGGCTGCTGATCGTCGGCATGGCGCGGCCGCAGACCGGCCGCCGGCAGACCCAGGTCAAGACCGAGGGCATCGACATCGTGCTGGTGCTCGACACCTCGGGCAGCATGCAGGCCCTCGACCTCGACGCCGACCGGACCATCTCCCAGCGCCGCAACCGCCTGGAGGTCGCCAAGGCGGTGGTCGAGGAGTTCGTGGGCAAGCGCGCCAACGACCAGATCGGACTGGTGGTGTTCGGCAACGAGGCGTTCACGCAGTGCCCGCTGACGCTCGATCACGGCATCCTGGCCACCTTTTTGGAGCGGGTCGAGATCGGCATGGCCGGCGACGGTACCGCCATCGGCTCGGCCCTGGGCACCGCGGTCAAGCGGCTCAAGGACTCGGAAGCGAGATCGAAGGTCATCGTGCTGCTCACCGACGGCCGCAACAACGCCGGCGCGCTCAGCCCGGCGAAGGCCGCCGAGGTGGCCGCCACCTACGGCATCAAGATCTACGCCATCGGCGCCGGCACGCGCGACAAGGCGCCGTTCATCGTCGATTCGCTGTTCGGCAAGCAGGTGGTCTACCAGGACGTCGAGATGGACGAGGCCAGCCTGCGCGGCATCGCGCAGCGGACCTCGGGCGCCTACTTCCGCGCCGAGGACGAACAGGCGCTGACCGAGATCTACGGCCAGATCGACGAGCTGGAGAAGACCGAGATCACTACCGACACCTACATGGAGTACCACGAGCGGTTTCGCGACTTCGTCATCCCGGCGGTGGCGCTGCTGCTGCTCGAGGTGCTGCTGCTCGGGACCCGGTTCCGGAAGCTGCCATGAGGACTCCGGTCGAGCGATTGGCGGCCCTGGCCGCGGCGGGCGCCCTGCTGACCGGATGCGACGACGTGCAGATCGGCAGCGCCGATTCGCTCTGGCTGCTCTGGCTGGTGCCGGCGCTGGCGGCGTTTCACATCTACGCCTTCCGCAAGAAGAGCGCGCTCCTGCGGCGCTTCGCCTCGCCCGAGATGCTGGCGCGGCTCACCTCGGGCGTCAGCCGCCCGCGCCAGGCGCTCAAGGCGGCGCTGGTCACCCTGGGCCTGACCGCCGCGCTCCTCGCCCTGGCCGAGATCCGCTGGGGGTTCACGTGGGAGGAGGTGCAGCGGCGCGGCGTCGACATCGTGGTGGCGCTCGACGTCTCCGACAGCATGCTGGTCGAGGACGCCGAGTCGGGCGGCCGTCTGAGCCGGCTCGAGCGCGCCAAGCGCGAGATCACCGACCTGTTGCAGCTGCTCGAGGGCGACCGCATCGGCCTGGTGGCGTTCGCCGGCACCGCGTTCGTCGAGTGCCCGCTGACGCTCGACTACGGCGCCGCCGAGATTTTCCTCGAGACCATCGACACCGATCTCATCCCGGTCAAGGGCACCGCTCTCGGCGCCGCCATCCGCACGTCGCTCGAGGCGTTCGAGGGCGGCTCGCATCCGTCGCGGGCGGTGATCCTGATCACCGACGGCGAGGATCACTCGGGCGAGGCGCTCGAAGCCGCGCGGGAGGCCAGGACCGCCGGGGTGCGGATCTTCACCATCGGCATCGGCCGCGACGAGGGCGCGCCCATTCCGGCGCCCGGCGGGGGATTCCGGCGCGACCGCTCGGGCGAGATCGTCTTGAGCCGTCTCGACGAGCCGACGCTGCAGAAGATCGCCCTCGACACCGGCGGCAAGTACGTCCGCTCGGTGACCGGCGACGTCGATCTCGAGCAGATCTACTCGCAGGGAATCAAGGCGACCCTCGAGGATCAGGAGCTCGGCTCGAAGCGCCGGCAGCGGTGGGAGGAGCGCTTCCAGTGGCTCCTGGCGATCGCGCTGCTCGCCCTGATGCTCGAGACGCTGGTCGGCGACCGCCCGCGCGGGCGCCGCGGCGCGGCCGGCGCGAGCTCGGCGATGGCGCTGGCGGCGCTGCTCGCGGCGCCGGCGCTCGGGGCGCAGGGCGCGCCGCCCGCCGCTCCGGACGGCCGCACCGAGGAGCCGGCGCCGGCAGCCGAGCGTTTCGACGATCCGTTCGATGCCTACGAAGCCGGCGCCTGGTCGCAGGCGCTCGAGCGCTTCACCGACCTCCAGGTCGAGCGTCCCGAGGATCCCGAGGTGACCTTCAACCTGGGGAGCGTCCACTACCGGATGCGCAACTACGAGGAGGCGGAGCGGGCGTTCGCGGCGGCGGCCGTCGCCGCCGACGCCGGGCTGCGCGGGCAGGCGCTCTACAACCTCGGCAACACCGCCTTCCGGCAGGGCAAGCTGCAGGAAGCGGTCGAGCTCTACAAGGCGGCGCTCGAGGTCGACCCGGACGACGAGGACGCCAAGTTCAACCTCGAGTTCGTTCGCGACGAGATCCGCCGGCGCGTCGAAGAGCAGAAGAAACGCCAGGAGCAGCAGCAACAACAACAGGACCAGCAGGGCGAGCAGCAGCAACAGGAGCAGGAACAGCAGCAGCAACAAGAGCAGGAACCGGGCGACACCCAGGAGCAGGACCAGGCGGCCGAGCAGGATCGGCAGCAGCCGCAGGCGGGCCCGGACACGGACGGCGACGGACTCCCGGACGCCACCGAACAGTCGGCCGAGAATCCGACCGATCCGGCCGACCCGGACAGCGACGACGACGGCCTGGCCGACGGCCAGGAGGACGTCAACCGCAATGGCAGGGTGGACGAGGGCGAGACCGACCCGAACAACCCCGACAGCGACGGCGACGGCACTCCCGACGCGCGCGAGGCCGAGGCCGCCGCGGCGCGGGAGACGGCGGCCGACGCCGGCGAGCTGCCGCCCGGCGAGGGCCTGACCCCGGAAGAGGCGGAGCGCTATCTGCAGGCGATCCAGGAGGGCCGTCCGGAGCAGCGGCGGGGCCAGCCGGGCCGGCGCGCGCGGCCGCTCAAGGATTGGTAGGGATGAGACCCTCGGCCGCACGGCGCCGGATCGCGCTCTCGGTGCTCGCAGCGAGCCTGGTCTGGGCGCTCGCTCCTCTGGCAGCCGCGGCGCAGCGCATCTCGGTGACCGTCAATCGGACCGAGGTCACGATCGAAGACCAGATCCTGCTGGTGATCAGGGTCGAAGGCGCGAGCGGCGCCGACCCCGAGCTACCGACGCTCGACGGCTTCCGGGTGACTCCCGCCGGCCAGGAGACCCAGATGAGCTTCGTCAACGGGCGCAGCACGTCGAGCGTCAGCTACCGGTTCCTGCTCACGCCGCAGCGCACCGGGACGTTCGAGGTGGGGGTCGCGACGGTGGTCGTGGACGGCGAGACCCACGCCAGCAAGCCGTTCCAGATCCGCGTGCTCGAGGCGTCGGAGCGGCCGCAGGAGGAGCGCGACCTGTTCGTGACCGCGCGGGTCTCGACCACCACGCCCTGGGTCGGCCAGCAGGTGATCCACACCTGGCGCTTCTACCGCCGGGTCCAGGTCACCGACGCGCGCCTCGAGCCGCCCGCTTTCGACGGCTTCCTGGTCGAGGAGCTGGGCGAGCTGCGCGAATACCAGGCGACGGTCGGTGGCCGGCAGTACCTGGTCAGCGAGCTGCGCCGGGCCCTCTTTCCCCAGGAGGCGGGCAAGCTCGCCATCACGCCCTCGCAGCTGACCGTCGAGGCGGTCCTGCAATCGCAGGGGCGCGGCTCGCGCAGCCTGTTCGACGACTTCTTCTCGCAGCGCAGCACCGAGCGGCGGGTGCTCCGCGGGCCGACCCTCGAGCTCGAGGTCCGGCCTCTGCCGCCCGCGCCACCCGGCTTCAGCGGGCTGGTCGGGGAGTTCGACATCGGCGCCGAGCTGTCGCGCCGCGACCTCAAGGTCGGCGAGTCGGCGACCTTCAAGGTGACGGTCGCGGGCAGGGGCAACGCCATGCTCATCGGCGAGCCCGCGCTGCCGCCGCTGTCCGAGTTCAAGGTCTACGACGACCGGCCGTCGAGCTCGCTCGACCGGAGCGGCAACGAGCTCTCCGGCAGCAAGGTGTTCAGCAAGGCGCTGGTGCCCCTGGCGGCGGGCGAGCTGGTCATCCCGGCCCTCGCCCTGACCTATTTCGACCCCGAGAGCGAGGACTACCGGACCGCCCGGACGAGCCCGATCTCGCTGCGCGTGGCGCCCGCCGACGGCGAGGAGGACCTGGGGCTCACCGAGTCGCTGGCGCCGACCGCGGGCAAGGTCTCGGTGCGGATCGTCGCCGACGACATCCTGCCGCTCTACAAGGAGCTCGACGCGGCGGCGCCGCCCCCGGCGCTCGGACGGACCTGGGCGCTGACCGGCGGCCTGCTGCTGCCGCCCGTCCTCTACCTGGCCGTCGCCCTCGGGCTGCGGCGCCGCCAGCGGTTCGCGCTCGACGCCAACCTTCGCCGCCGGCGCCGGGCGCTGCGCACGGCGCTGAAGAAGCTCTCGAAGCTGGCCGCCGCCGACGAGCGCTCGGTCGCCGATCTGGCTTCGCTCTGCCTGCGCGAGTTCGTCGGCGACAAGCTCGGGGTCGAAGGCAGCGCCCTGACCCCGGCCGAGGTCGCCGGCAAGCTCGGCGAGCGGGCGGTCGATGAGCAGCTGGCGCGGGCCGCGACCGAGCTGCTCCGCCGCCTGGAGGCGGCGCAGTACGGCGCCGCGCGGGTGGCCGTCGCCGACGCTCGGGCCGAGCTCGAGCCGCTGCTGCGCAAGCTCGACAAGGAGCTCGACCGATGAGGCCGCGGGCCTGGCTGACGGCGGCGATCCTCGCGGCGGCGGGGGCGGCCGCGGCCCAGGAGCCGCCGGCGCCCGGCGGTGCCGCGGCCACCGGCGAGCCGGCCGCGGCCGAGGCGGCCCTCCAGGTCGGCCCGGCGAGACCGTTCTCCGCCCCCGAGCTGTTCATCGAGGCCAACGCCGCCTACGAGGCGGGCGACTACCCGACCGCGGTTCGGCTCTACCGCTCGCTGATCGAGCGCGGTCACGATTCCGGGTTTCTGCACTTCAATCTGGGCAACGCCTACCTGCGCAACGGCGAGCTCGGACGCGCCATCGCCGCCTATCGCCGGAGCTGGCTGCGCCTGCCGCGCGACGAGGACGTGCAGGCGAATCTCGAGTTCGCGCGCAAGACCACGCAGGACGCGCTCGCCGCCCCGGGGCCCTCGGCGGTCACCTCGACCCTGTTCTTCTGGCACTACGGCCTGAGCCTCGCCGAGCTCCAGCGGGCGGCGCTGGCGCTGAACGCGCTCTTCTGGGGGGTCCTGGCGCTGCGGCTCTGGCGCCGCCAGTCCGAGGTCCTCCGCTGGACGACCTTCCTGATCCTGCTGCCGCTGATCGCGGTGCTGGCCTCCCTGGCCGTGCGGGTGGTCGAGCCGCAGCGCGTGGCGGTGGTCGTGCCCCAGGAGATCAACGCCCAGTCGGGTCCCGGCGAGGACGCGGTGGTGCGCTTCAAGCTGCACGCGGGCAGCGAGGTGGCGCTGCGCGGCCGCCGCGACGGCTGGCTGCGGATCGCTCTGCCCGACGGCCAGCAGGGCTGGATCGAAGCCGAGCACGCCGAGATCGTCGAGGGCTAGGCATTTGCAGCCTTCTGCATCGAATGCTGGTGAGAAGATCGGGCTAGCGCGAGCCGCGCCGCCGGCTAGCGGCCCGGCTTACTGGATGTAGCCGAGCGAGCGCAGGTTCTCGAGCGTCTCTTCGTCGAGCCGCGCCGGCTCGTCTTCGGCGATGCCGCGGGCGTGCGCGCGGTAGGCCTCGAGCTGCGCCAGCAGGTCCGCGGCCAGGTCCCGGCGCAGCCGCAGGATGCTCTCGGTCTCGCCCGGATCGGCCTCGAGGTTGAAGAGCTCGGTCTCGCGCGGGCGCCGGGGGGCGTGGATCAGCTTGTAGGGCCAGGCGATGGCGCTCTCGCGGTGGGCGCCGTAGAGGGTGCGCTCGGCGATCAGCGTGCGCTCGACCGGCGCCTCGATCAGGCTGCGCCCCGGCAGGCCCTCGGGGGCCGGCAGGCCGAGGGCGTCGAGGACGGTGGGATAGACGTCGACCAGCGACACCGGCTCGGCCCGGCGCCCGGGCTCGACCCCCGGGCCCCAGACCAGGAGCGGCACCCGGACGAGCTCGCCGTAGAGCGAGTGGCCGTGCTCGAAGCCGCCGTGATCGCCGAACTCCTCGCCGTGATCGGCGGTCAGGACGACCAGGCTCTCGGCGAGCCGGCCGCTCTCTTCGAGGCCCCGCCACAGGCGACCGAGCTCGCGATCGACGAACGCGATCTCCTCGTCGTAGGCGCCGATCAGGAAGTCCCAGTCGACCGGCTCGCCCTGCCGGATCCGCTGGCGGAGCGGCCGGAGCTCCATCAGGGAGTTGCGCTCTTCGTCGCTCATCTCGGAGTCGGCGAAGCTGCCACGGAACGGCGCCGGCGCGTCGTAGTTCAGATGCGGATCGAAGAAGTGGACGACGAGCAGGAAGTCGCCGCGGCCCTCCTTGCCGAGCCAGTCGAGCGCCCGGTCGACCACCTCGTCGGCGCGCCGGATGCGCTTGCGGTTGCCGCCGATGTGGTCGTAGGTCGCGAAGCCACGGGCGACGCCGAAGTCGGGGTGCAGGAAGGCGTTGTTCATGACCGCCGCGGTGTCGAGGCCGGCGACTGCGAGGGTCTCGGCCAGGGTCGGGAGCCCGGCTCGCAGAGGCAGGAACTCGCGTCCGTCGGCGTCGCCGCCCTCGGGCGCCCCGGCGGGCCATCCGGCGCGATGCTCCGCCGGCAGCCGGCCGGTGAACAGCGACCCGAACGAGGGCAGGGTCCAAGGCGAGCTGGCGAACGCGTGGTCGAAGATCGCCGCGTCGCGGGCGAGGGCGTCGAGCCGCGGGCTGGTGTCGCGGCCATAGCCGTAGAGGCCGAGGTGGTCGGCGCGCAGGGTGTCGACGACGATCAGGACGACCGACCGCGGCGGCGCCGGCGCGCACGCAGCCAGCGCCCCGAGCGCCAGCAGGGCCGGCGCCGCGGCGCGCGCGAGCCTCACTGGATGTACCCCAGCGAGCGCAGCATCTCCATCGTGCTCTCGTCGTTCTCGCCGTCGGCGGCGACGAGCAGCGCCCGGCGGTCGATCAGCCGCTCGTAGGTCGGCAGCGTGCGAATCGGGTAGCGCTCGAAGAACGCCGGATCGACGATCTCGGTCAGCACCCGGCCGGGCAGGTCGTCGGGCACCGGCAGCCCCATGAGCGCCAGCAGGGTGGGGGCCAGGTCGAACAGCGTCGCCTCGGTCGCCACGCCGGCCACGAT
>JBFGLX010000048.1:0-15539 GCA_041575955.1 Thermoanaerobaculia bacterium | reverse complement strand
GTGAACTTGCCGGTCTTGCCTGAGACCGCAACCAGCTGGAGTATGTCGGGAAGAGGCAGCTCGGCGAGCGACCCCTGAAATGCCATCGTTCCCCTACTGTAGCTGGAAGTTGACCGTCAGGTTGTAGATCACCGCCACCGGCTTGCCGTTCAGCGTCGCCGGCTTGAAGGTCCAGCGGGAGACGGCGTCGACCGCGGCCTGGTCGAGGCCCATCGGCAGACCCTTCAGCACCTTGACGTTGGTGACCTTGCCCTCCTTGTCGATGATCGCCTCGACGATCACCACCCCCTGAATTCGCGCCTTGCGGGCGATCTCGGTGTACTGGGGGGAGGGGTAGAAGATCTTCTCCGGCGGCTTGACGTCGCCGCCGACGCGGATCGGACCGGTCGGCTCGTCGGGTGGTGGCCCTTCGGGGATGCCGAAGATGATGTCGGTGTCCGGCATCTCGACCTCGGGCTCGATCTCCTCCGGCAGCCGAATCGGCTCCGGCTCGTCGGGCGTCGGGTCGGGAATCGGCACCTTCTTGGCCTTCGGCTTGGGCAGCTCCTGCTGCTGCTTCGGTGGCGGCGGCTTGAATCGAACCTGCTTGACGACGTAGACCTTCTTCTTCTTCTCCTCGCGGGCCTCGGCGACCCGCTCGGGCAGAACGACCAGGAAGAACGCGATGTGCAGGACGATCGCGATGCCGGTCGCGATGCGCATCAGCTTGCGGTCGTCTTCATACTCCTCGGCGAAGGTGACGAAGTCACCCGCCGCCATGTCGGTGCGGTCGAGCTTGTCCTTGTCGGGCTTGGTCTTCGGTTGGTCAGCCATGGTCCGGCCCCCTTAGTACCAGAACATCTCGATTTCACGTTGCGTCGGAATGGAGACGTTCTTCACTTCCACGCCGATCTTGTCCTTGGCCTGGCGGATCTCGTCGAAGACGGCCACCATGTGCCCGTACTCGGCGGTCTCGAGCGGGCGGATGATCACCGGCTTCATCGGATTCCTCTCGAGCTTCGGCTTCAGGTACTCGAGGATGTCTTCGAGCTCCATCCGCTTCTGGTCGACCATCAGGACGCCGGCCGGCTGGATCTCGATCAGCACCGCCTCCTCCTTCTCGACCAGCGGCTGCTCGTTGTCCTCCTGCGGCAGGGAGAAGTCGAGTCCGCGGGTGGCGGCGAAGGTGGTGGTGACCATGAAGTAGATGATCAACAGGAAGGCGATGTCCGCCATCGACGACGTCGGAATCTCAGGATCCGCGGGCGGTTTCTTCAGTCTCATCGGCGACTCCTAGCTGGCGTCGGCACTGTCGACGGTCTCCTGGTCGGAGAGTAGGTAGATGACTTCGGCTTTGGCCTGCTTGAGGGCGTCGATCACCCGGTCGACGTACCGGTACGGAACGTCCTTGTCGGCCTTGAGCACGAACGGCTTGCCCGGGTCGGCGGCCACCACCTGGGCGGCGAAGGACAGCACCTCTTCGGCGCCGGGCACCGGCACGCTGATCTCCTCGCCGCTCGAGACGCGGATCTGGCCGGTCTCGGTCACCGAGATGTAGGCCGCCTTCTTGGGGATCTCGAACCGCAGGTCGGTCTTGGGCAGCGCCACCTGCGTCTTGTCCACCTCGAACGAGATCGTGACCATGAAGAAGATGATCAGAAGGAACGCGATGTCCGCCATCGAGGCTGTCGGAATTCCTGGGTTTTGGGTCGAGCGGGGCCGGATCTTCATCTCGTCTTCTCCAAGGGTCGTGGCTCAGGTCGTCGAAGCTCCTACGAACCCTGCTTTGCCGGCGGCGCCGCCGCCTGGTCGGGAGAGATGCCCGAGCGCTCCATCTCGCCGAAGGTCTCGAGCAGCATGTTCGACGAGGTCTCGATGTCGCGCACGAACTTGTTGATCCTGCTCATGAAGTAGTTGTAGGCGAGCTGCGTCGGGATGGCGACGAACAGGCCCGCCGCGGTGGTGATCAGCGCCACGGAGATGCCGGCGGCCACCAGGCCGGGGTTGGAGAGACCGGCCTCGGCGAGGGCCTCGAACGACTGGATCATGCCGACCACGGTCCCGAAGAAGCCGAGTAGCGGCGCCACGTTGGCGATGCTCGCCAGCCACGCCAGGTTCTTCTCCAGGCGCCCCATCTCGTAGAGGGCCGCGTTCTCGATCGTCTTCTCGACGTCTTCGCGGGGCTGGCCGAACTTCAGCAGGCCGGCCTTGAGGATCGAGGCGACCGGGCCGCGATACTCCTCGCAGGTCTTGACCGCGCTCTGGATCGAGCGATTGACGATCAGCGCCTTGCGCGTCTTGGCCAGAAACTCGTTGACGTTGATCTTGGCCTTGCGCAGGGCGAGAGCCCGTTCGATGATGAAGATGACCCCCACCACCGAGAAGATGAGGAGAGGCCACATCACTGGGCCGCCCTTGCGAAAAATCTCCATGAATGTGCCGCCTAAGTCCGCCACGCTAAATCTCCTCTAGTTGTTAGACCGCGCTTGTCTGTTCGAGTTCCCCAATCCTCGGGCCGGACCGTGGCTCAAGCCGCGATTCCCACCCGAGCACAAACCGAATGACTCGCATCATAGCAAAGCCGCTCCACCCCAACCCGTTGCCGATGAGGCTCAGGACTGTAACACGTGGACCGAGCGGAAACAAGAAACCGCGCCGGCGCGCGCCGAGCCCGAATCGGTCGCCGTCGCGAGTCGCCGCGCGGCCCCAGCGAGCGCCTGCCCGCGGCCGTCAGGAACCGCTCATCAGCTGCTCCAGACGGTAGCGATGAGCGCAGCAGATCGCCACCGCGAGGGCGTCGGTGGCGTCGCTGCTGGCGCGCCCCTGCAGCTTCAAGATCAGGCCGACCATGGTGGCCACCTGGTCCTTGGCGGCGCGGCCGTTCCCCGAGACCGCCGACTTGACCTCGGCCGGGGTGTACTCGCGGATCTGGAGGCCGCGGGCCGCGATCGCCGACAGCAGCGCTCCGCGAGCCTGGGCGAGGACGATCAGCGAGCGGCTGTTGAGGCCGTGAAAGGGCGTCTCCAACGCGACCGCGTCGGGGTTGCAGCGGTCGATCAGCTGCTCGAGGTCGCGGCTCAACCGGTAGAGGCGCTCCGGCAGCGGCGTGGTCCCGGGGCAGGAAAAGCGGCCGTGCTCGAGCGCCCGCAGCCGCTCTCCCCGCTTCTCGATCAGACCGAAGCCGGTGTGGCGGCTGCCGGGATCGATACCCAGGATGACCAAGACGTCGGCTCAGCCCGCCTGCGCGACGAGCAGTTCGTCATCCATCTCGAAGTTCGCCCAGACGCTCTGCACGTCCTCCTGCTCTTCGAGAGCTTCGATCAGCTTGAGAATCGGGGGCGCGCTGTCGGCGTCCACCGGCACCTGGTTTCTGGGCAGCCGGGCGAGCTCCTGAGTCTCGGGGGTCAGCTCGAGCCGCTCGAGGCCTTCGCGCACCTCGGCGAACCGCTCGGGGGCGGTGAACATCTCGTACCCGTCCGGCCCGGTGGCGATGTCGTCGACCTCGAGCTCGATGGCCACCTCCATGAAGTGCTCTTCGGAGATCGACTTGGGGTCGAAGGCGAAGTAGCCGCGCTGATCGAACATCCAGGCGACGCAGCCGTTCTCGCCCAGATTACCGCCGTTGCGCGAGAACAGGTGCCGCAGCTCCGCCACCGTCCGGTTGCGGTTGTCGGTGACCGCCTCGATGAGGATCGCGACGCCGCCCGGAGCGTACCCCTCGTAGACGACATCCTCGTACTCGACGCCCTCGAGCTCGCCGGTGCCGCGCTTGATCGCGCGCTCGATGTTGTCGCTCGGGACGTTGCTGCCGCGCGCCTCCTGCACCGCGGCGCGCAGCCGGGCGTTACCGGCTGGGTCGCCGCCGCCGAGACGGGCAGCGACCGAGATCTCCTTGAGCAGCTTCGTCCACAGCTGGCCGCGACGGGCATCCGTGACCGCCTTCTTCCTCTTGATCTGAGCCCACTTGCTATGACCGGCCATCGCCACGCTCCGAATCGACGTCGGGGCCGATTCTATCGAATGGCGGGCGCGCGCGTGCCCGCTTGTGCAGTCCTTAACTGAGCCCGGTCGGCAAAGCTGGTGGGATGGCGTCGGGAACGCGAGTTTCGGAGGCTCCGGATGGGCTTGATCCTAGTGGTGTCCGACGACCTGGTCGAGATCGAAACGGTGAGGGCCGCGCTGAGCGTGCACGGCTGGTGGGTCACCGTGGCCGGCGACCGCGAGACCGCGCTCCAGTCCGCCGCCGACCAGGCGCCCAAGCTGGTGCTGGTGGACACCCAGCTGCCGGACGCTCTCGAGCTGATCGGAAGCTTCGGCGCCGCCGGTGGTGGCCCGGGAGTGGTGGCGTTGGCCGGCCGGGGCTTCGAGGATGCCCCCGAGTTCGAGCAGGCGGGCGCCGACGAGGTGCTGTCCAAGCCGGGATCGCCGCACCGCATCCTGGAGGCCGTGCAACGCTGCCTGGCCGTGCCGCGGCCGGGCCCCGCCGAGCGCCGGGTGCCCGCGAATCGCCTCCTGACCACCGAGGAGATCTTCGGCGACGTGCTGCGCGAGATCGGCGAGGATGACGCTCCGGCCCCCGGCGCTGAGGCGGCCCCGCCCCCGGCGCCCCTGATCTCGACCGCCGACGACCTCTTCGCGCCGGCCGCCGACCCCGATCGCAGCGTGTCGCTGGCCGGGCTGTTCGACGACCCCCCGTCGGCGCCGGAAGCGCCGTCCGTTCCGCCGGCGCCAGCAGAGCCCGGCCGGGAGGGTTGGCGGGGCGAAGAGCGGCGCGGAACCGATCGTCCGTGGAGCCCCGCCGGTCCAGCTGCGGCGATTCCGGAAAGCGCCGAGCGCCGGCCGCCGGTGGCCGGCGTCGAAGAGAGCGACCCTCTCGGCGCTTCGCCGGTGCCAGCGGCATCCGATTCGGCGCTCCCGTCGGGGGTGATCGAGGCGCTCGCCGAGCTCGAGAGTGGCGCGCCGTTGCCCGCGAGCGAAGACCTCGCCGAGCTCGAAGAACCGGTGGCGGCGCCGCTGCCGGACGACGAGGCGCCAGCGCTGCGGCGGTCTCCGCGCTCGGCGCTGGCGATCGGCTCGCTCGCGGCGGCGCTGCTGGCGGCCGCCGGGGCGGTGTTCCTGCTCTATCCAGGCTCCGACCCGCCGCCGGCTCCGGCGCCATCGGCGGAGAGGGCCCGAGAGGCGCCGCCGCCCGATTCGGCGGCGATCGAGCCGGCGGCCGGTGGCCCACCGGCGGCCGAACTCGCCGAGCCGCCGCTCCGGCAGGCGGCGCCGCCCGGACCCCCGACCGACGAGGTCGAAGAGTTCGACATCGAGGCCATCGTCGACGAGGAGCTCCAGCGCCGTGAAGATGTGCTGCGGCGCGTCTTTCTCGAGGAGGAGAAGCGGCTCCTGCGCGAGCTCAACAACCTCGATTCGGGCGAATCGGCGGACGGCGACGAGTCGGGCGCCGACTGACGAGGCGGCCGGCGGCGCCGGCATGGCGACGCGGATCCCGGCAAACGGACCCCGACGTGGAGGTTTCGCTTGCGCGCGGAGCCGGGTGGCGTCTATTCTGGCCCTTCGGTCATGGCGTGGTTCCGAAGAACGAAGCGGCCCCGGGAGGTCGTGTCGGACCGGCAGCGGAGCATCGTCCCCGAGGGTCTGTGGGTCAAGTGCGACGGCTGCCGCGAGATCATCTATTCGAAGGAGCTGGAGCGCAACTTCCAGATCTGCCCGAAGTGCGGCTACCACTTCCGCATCGACGTCCAGGCGCGGATCGAGCTGCTGCTCGATGAGGGCGGTGCCAGCGAGCTCTTCCGCGGCGTGCGGCCGTCCGACCCGCTGAAGTTCAAGGACACCAAGAGCTACAAGGCTCGCCTCAAGGAGTATCAGAAGCGCACCGGCGCGCTCGATGCGGTGGTCGTGGTCGAGGGCGCCATCGAGGAGCTGCCGATCGTGCTGGCGGTGATGGACTACCGGTTCATGGGCGGCTCGATGGGCTCGGTGGTGGGCGAGAAGATCGCCCGGGCCGCGGAACGGGCGCTGGAGGCCGGGCGCGGTCTGGTCGTGGTGTCGGCGTCGGGCGGCGCGCGCATGCAGGAGGGAGTGCTCTCGCTGATGCAGATGGCGAAGATCTCGGCCGCGCTGGCGCGGCTGAGCGAGGCGCGGCTGCCCTACGTCTCGATCCTGACCGACCCGACCACGGGTGGCGTGACCGCCTCGTTCGCCATGCTCGGCGACCTGAACATCGCCGAGCCCGGTGCGCTCATCGGCTTCGCCGGCCCCCGGGTCATCCAGCAGACGATCCGCGAGAATCTGCCCGAGGGCTTCCAGCGCAGCGAGTTCTTGCTCGAGCACGGTTTCCTCGACCTGGTCGTCGAGCGGACGCAGCTCAAGTCGACCGTGGCTCGCTGCCTGCGTCACCTCTCCTGAGCCCCGCCTTGGCGTCGCCGCAGGAGCTGCTCGACCGGCTGGAGCTGTTCGGCATCCGTCTGGGTCTCGAGAACACCCGCCGGCTCCTGACTCGCGTCGGCGAGCCGCAGGACGGGCTTGCGGTGGTGCTGGTGGCCGGGACCAACGGCAAGGGGTCGAGCGCCTGCATGCTGTCGTCGATCGCCACCGCCGCCGGCTATCGCACCGGGCTCTTCACCTCGCCGCACCTCGAGAGCGTGCGCGAGCGCATCCGGGTGGACGGGGTGGCGATCTCCGATGCCCAGCTCTCCGAGTCGCTGCGGCTGGTGCTCGCCGCCGCCGACCGGCTGGGCGAAGGCTCCGCCACCTACTTCGAAGCGCTGACGGTGGCCGCGCTGGTGCACTTCGCCCGGCAGGAGGTGGAGCTGGCGGTGCTGGAGGTGGGGCTCGGCGGGCGACTGGACGCCACCAACGCCACCGAGCCGGCGCTGTCGCTGATCACCGAGATCGGCCTCGACCACCGCGAGCACCTGGGTGAGACGGTGGGTGAGATCGCCGCCGAGAAGGCCGGGATCCTGCGTCGAGGCTCGCCGGCGCTGGCCTGGGTCACCGACCCGGCCGCCCGGCGGTCGCTCTCGGCGCGCGCCACCGAAGTGGGCGCCCGGCTGCGCTTCGTCAGCGACGACTGCTCGATCCGGCCGCTCGCCGGCGAGGCCGGGGTCGAGCTGACGACGCCGACCGGGGCCTATCGGCTGGCCCCGGCGCTCGCCGGCGGTCACCAGCGCGGCAATCTGGCGCTGGCGGTATCGGCGGCCGAGGCGCTGGCCGCCGCCGGCTGGCGACGCTTCGGGGCGACCGCGGTGCGCGCCGGGGTGTCGGGCTGCCGCTGGCCGGGACGGCTGGAATGGGTCGATCTGGGCGCCACCGGCCGAGTGCTCCTGGACGGTGCCCACAACCCCCACGCCGCCCAGGCCCTCGCCGGCTACCTGGCGTCGATCGAGGGCGGCAAGACGCTGGTGTTCGGCGCCCTCGAGGGCAAGGACGTGGCGGGCATGCTGGCCCCGCTTGCCGGCCTCGCCGAGCGGATCGTGCTGACGACGCCGGAGTCGCCGCGGGCGATCGAACCGCGACAGCTGGCTCGCCACCTGCCCGGGCGTCGCGCCGAGGTGATTGCGCGGCCGCATGGCGCGCTCGCCGCGGCGCTCCGGTCGCCGCACGCGGTCGTCGTCTGTGGCTCGTTCTACCTGGTGGGCGCCTGTCGAAGCGAGCTGACCCGCCGGTTCGGGATTCCGCCGCCGGCCGTCGAGCTGTCGACCTCGCCTTCGGGCTAGCTAGACGCTGACCGCCGCCAGCTCGGTCGGGTAGAGCGGGAAGTCGTCGCACAGCCGCCGCACGCGGTCCCGGACCTCCGCCAGCTTCGGCTCGCTCTCCGGGCTCCTGAGCACCTCGTCGATCAGGCTCGCGATCGTCGCCATCTCGGTCTCGCCCATGCCGCGCGTGGTCACGGCCGGGGTTCCGATCCGCAGGCCGGACGCCACCAGAGGCGGATTCTGGTCGAACGGGATGGTGTTCTTGTTGGCGGTGATCGCGGCCCGGTCCAACGCCTCTTCGGCGACCTTGCCGGTCAGGCCGGAGGCGGCGACGTCGATCAGGAAGACGTGGTTGTCGGTGCCGCCCGAGACGATCCGATAGCCGAGGTCGGAGAGCGCCGCGGCCAGGCGGCGGGCGTTGGTCACGATCTGCCGCTGGTAGACCTTGAACTCGACCGTCAGCGCCTCCCGGAGGGCGACCGCCTTGGCGGCGACGATGTGCATCAGCGGGCCACCCTGCATGCCCGGGAAGACCGCGCGGTTGATCTCTTTCTTGAAGCGCTTGGCGCACAAGATCATCCCGCTGCGCGGACCGCGCAGGGTCTTGTGCGTGGTCGTGGTGACGAAGTCGCAGTGCGGCACCGGCGACGGATGGAGGCCCGCGGCGACCAGGCCGGAGATGTGCGCGATGTCGGCCATCAACAGGGCGCCCGCGTCGTCGGCGATCTGCCGGAAGCGCGCGAAATCGATCACCCGGCTGTAGGCGCTGGCGCCGCAGACGATCAGCTTCGGACGGTGCTCGCGCGCCACCTCGGCAACGGCGTCGTAATCGAGCCTCTCGGTCTCGCGATCGACGCCGTAGGCGACGACGTTGAAATCGCGCCCGGAGTAGGAGAGCGGGTGGCCGTGCGTGAGGTGGCCACCGGAGGACAGGTCCATCCCCATGAGGGTGTCGCCGGGCTGGAGGACCGCAAAGTAGACGGCGGCGTTGGCCTGCGTGCCGCTGTGCGGCTGGACGTTGGCGTGCTCGGCGCCGAACAGCTCCTTGGCCCGCTCGATCGCCAGCCGTTCGACCACGTCGACGAACTCGCACCCCCCGTAGTAGCGGCGGCCGGGGTAGCCCTCGGCGTACTTGTTCGTCAGCACCGAGCCGGAAGCCTCCAGCACCGCCCGGCTGACGAAGTTCTCGGAGGCGATGAGCTCGAGACCCTGGTTCTGGCGCCGCTGCTCCTGGGCGACGGCTGCGAAGATCTCCGGGTCGGTCTCGCTGAGCGGGCGCCGGTCGATCATCGCCTACTCGGAGTCTTTCGCCGGGGCTTTCTTGGCTACGGTCTTCTTCTTGGCCGCGGTCTTTTTCTTTGCCGCGGTCTTTTTCTTTGCCACGGTCTTCTTCTTGGCCGTGGTCTTTTTCTTGGCCGCGGTCTTCTTCTTTGCCGCGGTCTTCTTCTTGGCGGTCGTCTTCTTCTTCGCGGCGGCCTTCTTCTTGGCCGTGGTCTTCTTCTTTGCCGCGGTCTTCTTCTTGGCCGTGGTCGCGGGCTCGGCCGCGGCTTCGTCCGTCGCCGGCTTGGCGGCCTCGGTCGAGTCTGCCGCCGTCGCCTCCGCGGGCGCCGGTGCGGGCTCGGCAGTACGTTTCTTGGAGGCCTTGGGGCGCTTGGAGCCGGCCTGCTTCAGCAGCTCCCGGCGCCGGGCTCGCAGCCGCTCCTGGCGGCGCTTCCGCCGCCTCCTCATCTGTCGGTCCTTCTCGCGCATCTATTCTCCTCAGGCTCGAAACCAGTCGACCTGAACTTCGAGAACCATCAGGTCACCGAGGGTAGTCGGCAGCGTCTCGACTGGACTGTCGGAGGATGCCCGACCTCCGGTAGCGTGTCAAGCGAGAAGGGCTGCTAGAGCGGAATGTTGCCGTGCTTCTTGGGCGGCAAACCCTGGCGCTTGCCGGCCAGCTGGCGCAGCGCGCGCACGATCTGCGGCCGCGTGTCGCTCGGTTCGATGACCGCGTCGATGAACCCGCGCTCGGCGGCGATGAACGGGTTGGAGAACTTCTGGCGGTACTCCGCCACCTTGGCCGCCCGGAGCTCGGCGGCGGCCTCCGCGGCCCGTTCGAGCTCGCGCCGGTAGAGCACGTTCACGGCGCCCTCGGGCCCCATCACCGCGATCTCCGCCGTCGGGTACGCCAGGTTCACGTCGGTGCGCAGGTGTTTGCTCGACATCACGCAGTAGGCGCCGCCGTAGGCCTTGCGGGTGATCACCGTGATCTTCGGAACGGTGGCCTCGGCGAAGGCGTACAGCAGCTTGGCGCCGTGCTTGATGATGCCGCCAAACTCCTGCCGGGTGCCGGGCAGGAAACCGGGCACGTCCTCGAAGGTCACCAGCGGGATGTTGAAGGCGTCGCAGAAGCGCACGAAGCGAGCGCCCTTGTGCGACGCGTCGATGTCGAGCACGCCGGCCAGGAAGGCGGGCTGATTGGCGATGATGCCGACGCTCTGATTGGCGAAGCGGGCGAAGCCGACGACGATGTTGCGCGCGTAGTCGGCCTGGACCTCCAGGAACTTGCCGTCGTCCACCACCGCGCCGATCAGGCGCTTGATGTCGTAGGGCTTGTTCGGGTCGTCGGGGACCAGCCGGGCGAGCGACTCGTCGCTGCGGTCCGGCGAGTCGTCGCTCGTGCCGGGCGGCGCATCTTCGAGGTTGTTGCTCGGCAGATACGAGAGCAGCTCGCGGATCGCCAGCAGGCAGGCGGCGTCGTTGGCGACGGTGAAGTGGCAGACGCCGCTCTTGGCGCTGTGGGTCGCCGCGCCGCCGAGCTCCTCCTTCGAGACCTCCTCGTGGGTGACCGTGCGGATGACGTCGGGGCCGGTGACGAACATGTAGCTGGTGCCCTCGACCATGAAGATGAAATCGGTGATCGCCGGCGAGTAGACCGCCCCGCCGGCGCACGGCCCCATGATGGCGCTGATCTGGGGGACGACGCCGGAAGCGAGCGTGTTGCGCAGGAAGATGTCGGCATAGCCGCCGAGCGAAGCCACCCCCTCCTGGATGCGGGCGCCGCCCGAGTCGTTGAGTCCGATGAGAGGCGCGCCGTTCTCCATCGCCAGGTCCATGATCTTGCAGATCTTGCGGGCGTTGGTCTCGGACAGCGAGCCGCCGAAGACGGTGAAGTCCTGGGCGAACAGATAGACCATGCGGTTGTCGATCGTGCCGTAGCCGCAGACGACGCCGTCGCCCGGTACGCTCTTCTCCTCCATGCCGAAGTCCCGGCAGCGGTGAGTGACCAGCGCGTCGATCTCGACGAAGGAGCCGGGGTCGAGGAGCAGGCCGATGCGCTCCCTGGCGGTCAGCTTGCCGGCGTCGTGCTGGCGCTCGATGCGCGCGGCGCCGCCCCCCTGCTCGGCCGCCGCCAGCCGTGCCTCGAGCTCGCCGCGCCTGGCGTCGTCAAGGGCCTTGGTCGAGTCGTCCATCGGTGGCGTCCTATCATATGAAAAGATTTTTCGGTGAGCTTCTCGTCGATCGAGACCCTGCCGATCGCCCGCAGCCTGGCCCAGATCGCCGACCGGCGCGACGATCTGGCGGAGGTCTACCTCGAGCGGATCGAGGAAGTGGTGATGGCCGACGATCGCTGGACGCCGGGCGTGGCGGTCCGGCGCGAGCAGGGCTTCGCCGTCCGCCTGGTGCGCGGCGGCGCCACCTGGCTGGCGGCACGCGACGGATTCGACGGCGAGCGCTTCGCCGGCGCGCTGCGCCAGGCAGCCCGCGCCCTGCCGTCGGCGAGCTACTCGATCCCGCGCTTGCGGATTCCGCCGGCCGGCGGGCCGGTCAGCGCCCCCGAGGTGATCGAGTTCGATTCGCTGCTCCGACGCTCTCTGCGCGCGCATCACGTCGCCTTTCCGCTGCGGGTCGAAGCCCGGCGCCACCGCCGGGAGCTGCAGATCGTCGGCACGACGCTGGTTCCCGAGAGCGAGAGCGAGCTCTACTACAGCTGCCGGCTCGAGACGCCCTGGGGAGTCTCCGGATCGGTGCTGACGGAGCTCGACCGGGCGGCGGCCGAGCGCCTGGCGGCGAGCCTGGTGGCGGCTTTCCGGGGCAGCAAGGCTCCGGCGGCCCCGGGGGGAGTGCAGCCGGTGGTCCTGGGCCCGGCGGCGGCGGCGGTCTTCCTCCACGAAGCGGTCGCGCACGCGCTCGAGACCGACACGCTGGCCCTCGAGGGCCGGCCGGAAGCCGCCATCGGGATTCGTCTCGGGAGCGGCGACCTGAACGTGCTGGACGATCCGGCGGGCGCGCCGCCCGGAGTGCGACGGAGGACCGACGACGAGGGCATGCCGGTCGTTCGGCGCTGGCTCCTGTTTGCCGGCGAGGTCAGGCAGCCGCTCGCCGATCAGCTCGCCGCGCGCGGCTCCGAACGCCTCATTCCGGGCGCCGGGCGACGCTCGAACCGGTACTTCCCGCCGGTGCCGCGCTCGACCCACCTGGAGCTGGCGGCGGGCGCGCACGCGGCGCCGGAGCTGCTGGCGATGGCCGATGGCGGTCTCTACCTCCCGGAGGCGACGGCGGGCACGCTCGACCCGCACACCGGCGAGTTTCGCTTGCGCCTGCCCTACGGCCACCGGATCCGGGGCGGCAAGATCGGCGATCCGGTGGGCCCGCTGGTGCTGAGCGGACGGGTCGCCGAGCTGCTCGAGGCGGTGTCCGGCGTCGGCGCCGAGGCCGAGCTCGCCGGCGCCGGCGGGTGCGCAAAGGGGGGGCAGCGGCTGGCCGTCTGGGCGACCACCCCCGCCGTAGCCCTCCGTGCGGTTCAGGTGAGCCGGTGATCGAGGTCGGCGAGCGCTTCGCCGACCTCTGCCGGGCGCTGAATCGCCGCGAGCTGGGCGAGATCGAGCTCTACGTCAAGGAGGGACGCTCGCACCGCGTCGAGCTCTGCCCTGCCGGTCGGGGCGGACGGAGGTTCGAGGTGCGGAGCGAAGAAGCGGGCTGGGCGGTCCGGGCCGGCGGTCGCTCCGGTTCGCTCTTCGCCTGCGGCACCGGCCTGCCCGAGCCCGCCGGCCCGTGGCCGGACGCGCGGGGCGAGCCGCTGCAGCTGCCGGCGACGCGCCCGGCGAAGGCCGCGCCGGCGGACGGCGGCGCGGACGCCGAAGCGCCGCTGATCGTCGAGAGCGAGGCGATCGACCGGCTCGAGGCGTTCGTCCGCACGCTCGGCAGGGAGCTTCCCGGCGCGCGCGTCGTCCGGGCGGTCCTCGACGACGGTCTCAGCCGGGCTCGGCTCCTGTCGAGCCGCGGAATGGACTGCGCGCAGCGCCATCGGGCCGCCGCTCTCTACCTCGAGGTCGTCGCCGGCGGCCAACGGCGGGCGGCGCAGCTCGCGGCGCGCACCGCGGCCGGCTTCGACCTCGAGGCCCTGGCGCGCCGGTTCGCAACCCTGGTGACGGTTGCGCGCGACGGCGTCGGCGCCGCCCCGGAAGCTACCGAGATGGTGCTGGCTCCGGCCGCCGCGACCCGGCTGCTGGCGGGGCTGCTGCCGCTGCTGGTCGGGGGAGACGGCTGGCGGATCGCCCGGCAGGTCGGTGGCCGCCCCGGCAGGATCGCCAGCGACCTGGTAACGGTCGCCGACGACGGTTCGCTCGCCGGCGGCGTCTTCCAGAGCGACACCGATGGCGAGGGCGTGCCGACCCGCGAGGTGGTGTTGATCGATGCCGGCGACTACCGCCAGCCGCTGCTGTCGTGGCGCGAAGCTGCGCCGGCCCGGGGCGAGAGCTCGGGCTGCATGCTGCGGCCGAGCTGGCGAGCGGTCCCCGAGCCCGGGCCGACCCACCTCTACATCCGCCCCGACCGCGAGGTCGCGCCGGCCGACCTGGTGAGCTCGGTGAGCCGCGGCTACTACTGGCTGGACGTCACCGGCGGCGGCAGCTTCGACCCGGCCGGCGACCGCTTCGAGCTGCCGGTGTGCGGCTTTCGGCTGCGCCGGGGCAAGGCCAGCGAACCGGTCGCCGCCGCGCGGCTGCAGGGCTCGATCGGCGCCCTGCTGCGCGGAATCACCGGCGTGGCGCGCGACCTGACCTTCTATCCCCACGGCCACCTGCTGGGCGCGCCGACTCTCCTGGTCGAGAAGCTCGAGCTGAGCGCAGCCGAGCGCTGACCTCGGACGCCCGAGCCAGATCTCGACGAAGCGAGTGCCGGGCGAGGGGGAGAGAGGTGGTCCGATCGGCTAGCCGTCCGGCTTCGCCTTCTGCCTTTTCTTCTTCCGGGGTCGCCGCTCGGGCTCGGTGGTCTCGGCCGAGGGCTCTTCGGAAGCCGAGCTCCGCCGGGCCTCCGGGACCAGCAGACGGGTGATCCGCCGCGGCTGCTCGTACTGCCGCGGAGCGCTCTCGATCATGGCCGCGCGCTCGACGTAGGCGATCGTGAGCGCGTGGCTCACCAGCTTCGAGTCGAGCAGCTGGGGGTTCGCCTCGAGCTGCGCGAGCTCGGGCTCGAGCACGAACGCCCGGGAGAAGTGGTGAAGCGCACGCGACCGTTCGCCGCGCTCTTCGAGCACGGCCGCCAGCTGGTAGTGGCCCCACGGATCCGACGGATCGAGCTCCACGACTCGCTTCAGCGACCGCAAGGCCGCCCTCTCGCGCCCAATCTGGCGCAGCAGCAGCCCGAGGTTGTAGTGCACGATGGCGGTCTCCGGCGCCAGCTCGAGCGCCCGCCGGTACGCTTCCTCCGCCCGCTCGGTCAGGCCGGCCAGGGCGAGCAGGTTGCCCATGTCGTTGAGCACTCCCGAATCGTTGGGTCGGGCGGCGACCAGCCGCTCCTGCGCGCGGATCGCATCGTCGAGATTGTGCGGCTGGACGGCGGCGGCGAGGCCCGCGCCCGCGAGCGCGGCGACCAGAAGGGCTGTGATCGTGCGACGCACTGTCGTCATTCTCCTATCGATCCGATCGGGAATCAACCGGGTGGCCGCTCGCCGGGCTTGGCCTTGAGCTGCAGCTTGCCGTTCTTGGAGGTGATGCGGAAGACGACGTCGCTGCACCCCGTCTTGTCGCGGATCTCCGCGGCCTGCGACAGCAGGAAGCCGCGGAAGCTTTCGAAATCGGTTTTCGCGCCCCGGCGCCGGTCGCCGTAGAGCTCGGCGTACAGGGCTCGGATCGCCCCCTTGTCGGCGGCCTCGTCGATGACGACGCCGTCATAGGGGTCTCCGTGACGGTTTTCCGGCCGCGGCTCCCTTACGGCCGCCTTGCGGGCCGTCGGCCGGACGCCGCTCTCGAGCTCGCGCAGCCGCCGGTTGAACAGCTCGCTGAGGGAGTTCAGCTTGGCCTCCAGCGAGTTGACCCGGAATCGGATCGCAGCCGACTTGTGATGCACCGAGCGCAGCTTGCGCATCTCGGCGAACGCCTTGTAGCGGAGGGTCTCGGGCGGGGTCGGCAGCGCGCCGTTGAAAAACCGGTCGAAATCGATCTTGAGTCGACGAACCAGCTCCTCCATGCGCTCGAGCGCCTCCTGGGTCTCTAGCGGATCCACGACGGCGCCCTCCCGGCGATCGACGTGGACGCCAGCGGCGGTGAAGAGGTGAGCAGGCTAGAATTCACGCGCGGCATGGAACAGTCCGGAGCCCAGCAACCCGTCGCCGACCGCCTCGATCGGTTCGCCTACTCAGCCGCCCCGGGTCGAACGCCCCGATGAATTATACGGAAGCGGTCCGGTGCGCGTCCAAGGTCTCGTCGAGCCTCGCTGCCGCTCGGGGCGAGAGCGGGACGCCGGGAAGCGGGTGCGCGTAGGTGCCTAGGGTCCTGGTGGTCGAAGACCGCGACTCGCTGCGGCGCATGCTGACGCGATCGCTGGAGCAGGAGGGGTACGAGGTCGTCGGCGCCGCGGACGGCGAGCAGGCGATCG